>JASICF010000123.1 GCA_030044775.1 Candidatus Sulfotelmatobacter sp.
CACAATATCCAGGATTACGCCCTTCATCGCGCCCACAAAATGATCGTTGGTGCCGAAGTCGGTTGTAAGTGTGATGATCGGACGATAGCTCAAGATTGCCTCTCGAATCAGGGACACTAATCCCAAAAACTCGAAAGTAATTGTTGGCTATGGCAGAGTCAAGACACAAAGGTAATGAAAACAGCGTTCAGTGGCCAGTTGCCAGTGATTAGTTATCAGTGTTAAGTGCCCAGCCAAGAGAGCGAGGACGAATCGCTGCTCGCTGCGCCGATAGGTGCACAACTTCGCATTTCTTAGTCGATGTGAATATCGCCTGATCCTGTATGCAAAGTCAGCAGTGGTCCTCCGCCTCGAACTTTTCCGACTAGGGTCTTGTGAGTCTCGTTGACCCGTCCCTGCACCGTCATGGTGATAGGCGCATCCACATCGAGCGTTCCAGAACTGGTCGAAATGTTTGCGTCAAAGGCAGCATCGGACGGCAGCCGGACAGTCACGTTGCCCGATCCGGTGCGAATCTCCCACTCCCCGGTCTGAGTGCCTTCCGCCGTGACGTCGCCGCTTCCCGCCTCCGCGTGGAATGCGCCGTGAATGCCGCGAACAGAGATATTTCCGGACCCTGTGTGCAGATCGATGTCTCCAGGCCCGGTCTCCTCCACCTCGAGATCGCCGCTGCCCGCCCCGCCGCGCACCGCACCGGAGATTTCCCGCGCGCGCACATTACCCGAGCCCGTCTGAATATGAATCTCGCCAGTGATCTGCGACAGCCGCATATCACCCGAGCCGCTCTGCAAGTCGGCATCTCCGTGCGTGCCTTCGATCGTCTGATCTCCGGAGCCGGTGTGCGAGTGAACTACAGTATCGGCCGGAACGGTAATTTCGTAGTCGACAGAAATGTCGCGAGCATTGACGTAGTCGATGCGAATGCTGTTCCCATCTTGCCGGATAGGAGGATTCTGCTCGATAGCGCTTACATCTCCGTGCCGATCGCCAAACAGCCAATGATCTCCGACGAATATTCTTCCGCGCACGGTGACCGTCCCCGCCTGCCCGCTGCGCACGATAATGTCGCCGGAGTGGGTTTGCACTTCGAGATTTACAGTCCCGGAGACCTGGAACGTCTTTTCGAACTGCCCCTGCGGAGTGGAAGCGGCAGCGACGCCACAGGTTAGCAAGACCAATGCCGCAACACTTGTGAATGCCAATGCGACCAGAAACGAACCCCGAAAGTGCGATGCATTTTTCTCAGTTGTATTGGACATCGTTCCCCTCCATCAGCATTTGCTTGTAGCGTTTCTTACTGCAGCACGACCTGCTCGCCTTCCTTCAGTCCGGTCAGCACTTCCGTTTTGGCGCCGTTCGAAATCCCGATATTGATTGCGACTTTCTTCATTCCGTCCTTCGCTCTCGGATCGGGGATATCCACAGACGCTTTCTTGTCTTTGTCGTAAATGATCGCGCCTTCGGGAATCTGCAGCACATTGTGATGCTCTTCGAGAATGATCTCGGCGTTGGCTGTCATCTCAGCCTTCAACTCGCCGCCGGGATTCTGAATCGACACCCGCACTTCGAACGTCGTGACATTATCCTTCTCCACGCCCATGGGAGAAATCTTGGCCACCTTTCCGTAAAACGTCTTGTCTTTGAATGATTCCACCTTGATCCGTGCTGGCTGACCCAGATAGACCTTGCCGATGTCGCTCTCGTCAACTTTGCCTTTTACATACACTTCACTGGTATCGCCGAGGGTCATCACCAGCGTGGCCGAAGAACCGAGCACGAGAATGGAACTCACCGCGTCGCCCATCTCGACGTCCCGCGAAAGCACAATGCCATCGATAGGAGAGACGATGTCGGTATAGCTCAACTGCTCTTCCAGTTGTTTAAGGTTTGCCTGGTCTTCCGAGACCTGTGCCTGCGCCTGCGCAATCTTCGCTTTCAAAACGGTGACCTGCGCCTTGGCCACATTCTGCTTGTTCAACGCCAACTGGTAGTTCTTGTCGGCGTCGTCGAGACTCGATGCCGAGACTACTCCATCTTTTGCCATGCCAAGCGCACGGTCGTAGGCGCGCTTCAGCAGTGGCACGTCCGGGCCTTCAGCGTCAACTCTGGCGCGGTCGTAATCGGCCTGGGTGCCCTTCAAATTGGCTTCGGCGGCTTCCAATGCAGCGCGAGACTGGTCGACCTGCGCCTGGATTTCGATTTTGTCGAGTTGGGCCAGCAACTGGCCTTTCTTCACCTTGTCGCCATAATCGACAAGCAGCTTTTTGACGATGCCGCTGGCTTTCGACTTCACCTCGACTTTGATGATGGGCGTAACCTTGCCGGTCGCCACCACACTCTTTGCCAGATCACCCTTTTCTACCTTCGCCAGTTTGGAGGGATCGATCTTGGTCCCGCCCCGGGTGGCCGCGAACACACCAATCGCTATGACCAGTACGATGCCGACCGCAACCAGGGCATAGATATATCCTCGACGCCGCTTCTTCCGACCGTTTCCATTTCCATTCATGTTTGTCTCCTGCACGCGCGCCGGGAATTGCCAGTCTGCGCCTTCGTTCTTTTTTACGCAGCCGGAACTGCTTTTGTTCCCTTGATTTCGAAAGAGTTCTAAAGCTGACGAATCTGGCAACCTCTGGATTAAAGATGACTAGTACGTTGCGTGCCCGCTCGACCAAAATTGCTGCCAATCGGTTAGACCCGTCATCTTCTCAAAGGGTTAGCCCTGAAAGCGGATTTTTTCGTTTGCCCTTCCGGCTCCATGTCGAATGGGTGCCGGTGCACACTTTGGGCAATATGCTCTCTTGGCGGCCGCGGGCCAATTGCTCGTCAATCGATAGCAACCGCCTTTCAAATGTTAGAATTACCCATCCATGATCGCCTTTGTGCTGCTCCGGGTGTTGCTCATCCTTCTCCTGGTGGCGGGCAATGCGTTTTTTGCGGCAGCTGAGTTTTCGCTGGTCAGCATTCGCGATACGCGCATTCAGCAACTGATCGCTTCCGGACGAACTGGGGCACGCGTAGTGCAGCGGCTGCATCAACGCCTGGACGAGGTCGTCAACGGAGTGCAACTTGGCATCACGATGGTCAGCCTCACCCTCGGCTGGATCGGCGAGCCCATGGTCGCCAGCCTGGTCGGAAACCTTCAGTTCCTGCAGAAAGTGCCACACGCCGCGATCTATGCGCATGGCATCGCGATTGCCATAGCCTTCAGCCTGATCACCTATCTGCACGTTTTGCTGGGCGAGTTGGTGCCCAAGACTCTGGCTCTTCAACGCGCGGAGCAGATTGCCCTAGCCGTTGCGGCCCCGATGGAGGGATTTCTCACCCTGACTCGGCCCGTACTGTATTTCATGCGGCAGTCAGGCAGCTTGGTACTGCGTCTATTCGGCGCCCACGAAACTCGCCGCGGAGGCGCCGTTCATTCGCCGGACGAACTCAAGCTCATCGTCACCGCGAGCCGGCAGCTGGGTGCCATTCCCGAATCGCAGGAAGAGATGATCCACAACGCCATCGAACTCGACAACATTACCGTCCGTCAGGTGATGGTGCCCCGTCCCGATATTTTTTCCCTACCTTCGGACCTCACCCTAGAGGAAGCTCTAAACTTCGTTGTCGAGGGCCAGCATTCTCGCATCCCGGTCTACGACCCCCAGCGCGGCCCCGAAAGCATTGTGGGAGTTCTTTATTACAAAGAACTGGTTCGTTGGATCCGCTTGAGGTTGGCCAATCTCGGCCAGCCCTTAGCCACCCGTGTTGCCCGTACCCAGATCAGCCAGATCATGCACGATGTTTTGGTGGTTCCTGAAACCAAGCCTTTGTCGGAATTGCTCGCCGAATTCAAAGACCGGCGTCGCCATCTGGCGGTCGTGGTCGATGAGTTCGGCTCAACCGCCGGAGTGATCACCGTCGAAGATGTTCTTGAACAGCTTGTCGGCGACATCGAAGATGAATTCGATATTTCCCCGCCACAGCCTGGGCTGGCTGACGAGTCCGTTCAAATTCTCGAGGGATCGGAAAATATTCGCGACTTGGAAACTCAGCGTGGTCTGCTTCTCCCCCGCGATGCCGGTTTCGAGACGCTGGCGGGGTTTGTACTTGCGCGCCTGCAGCGAATTCCGTACCTTGGCGAATCCTTCGAATATGAAGGGCACCGTTATACCGTCGAAGAAATGGACAGCCATCGCATCGCAAAGGTGAAGATCGAGAAAACCGAGAAGCCCGAAAGCAAAGCCGAGAATGCCCGCCAAGCGGGAGACTAAATTAACGTCTTGCGGTTACCTTAGCCATTCAGCCGCGAGGGAATTGTCGCTCCGAAAACGAATGAGGTCCGAAGCGGAGCGATCTGCGGTTTCGAGGTTCGCGAACAATTTATGCCTCTGCTCCTCCAGCGCGCCCTCTACACTTTGTCGGTAGTTTGGCTGGTGGTCTCTCTCGTATTTCTGCTGATTCATCTTGTCCCTGGAGATCCCGTCCAGCAGATGCTTGGCGAAGGCGCGCCTGCGGCCGATCTTGCCGCTACCCGCCACGCCTTTGGCCTGGACGCTCCACTCGGCGAGCAATATGTGCGCTACTGGAAGGGGGTTCTGCACGGTGACCTCGGACCGTCTTTTCGGTACAACCAGAGCGTCACGCACCTTCTCGCCCAACGCTATCCCTATACCTTGCAACTCACCCTCGCGTCCTTGTTGGTGGCGATTATTCTTTCGATCCCCGCCGGTGTGCGCTCGGCACGTCGGCGCAATCGTTGGGACGATCGCCTGCTCTCGGTCGTCAGTCTGTTCGGCCTGTCATTTCCCAACTTCGCTCTGGGGCCGATTCTGATTTTGTTGTTCGCCATCAAGCTCGGGTGGTTGCCCGTTTCCGGGGCAGGCTCGGTCACAAATCTGATCTTGCCTGCGATTACCATGGGCAGTGCGCTCGCCGCCATTCTTACCCGCATGGTGCGCACTTCAATGCTGGAGGAGCTCAGCCAGGACTACATCCGTACGGCTCGCGCCAAAGGCTTGCCTGAGCGAACGGTTGTTTATCGTCATGCGCTGCGGAACGCCATGATTCCCATCCTCACAGTTCTAGGCTTACAGTTCGGGGCGTTGCTTGCCGGGGCTATCGTCACCGAAACAATTTTTTCGTGGCCGGGCATCGGCCGCCTGACGATTCAAGCCATTTCCAATCGCGATTACTACGTGGTGCAAGGCTGCATTCTGGCGATTGGATTGACCTACGTCGCGGTGAATTTTCTGACGGATGTGCTGTATTCGGTGGCGAATCCGAGAATAAGGCAATAGCCCTCGACCAAACTCATCAGCAAAGCGGCCTGTCCTTCCCTTCGCCTTGGTGGAACCACCCAACTACATAGGTCCTTCGCGCAGAAACCGCGCTCAGGATGACAGAGCCTAAAAGCAGGCCCGATTTTCTATTGCGGCAAAGTACGTTCATCACTTACAGGTCTCCCTGAATTTGTCATCCTGAGCCCCGCCTGCGCCAGCGCCGCGGGAAGCCACCACGCGAAGGATCCATGTATTTTGTTTACATCATGACGAACCGCTCGAAGAGTTTGTACACAGGTATCCGACATCAGCTTCAGCCACGGAGCCGCTAGGTTTTTTGAGAATCGTCAGTTTAAGATTAGCTGACCCCCACGATGTCCACCGCCGCCATCTCATTCGGCAGTCGCCTTGCCAGCAGAGCCCGACGCAATCCGCTCGCTGCAGTAGGGATCGTCTTCTCTCTCATCTTCGTGATTTTTGCCGTGTTCGCTCCATGGATCGCTCCGCAAGATCCCGCTTCGATCCACCTGGCTACACGATTACAACCTCCGTCACACGCCCACTGGTTCGGCACCGACGAACTCGGCCGCGACATTCTCTCGCGCATCATCTACGGCGCGCGTATCTCAATGCTGGTCGGCAGCTCCGTGGTTGCCGCATCGTTAGGGCTGGGGTTGATCATTGGCTCGGTCGCAGGCTACTACGGCGGCGCCATCGATCGCTTTGTAAACGTGATCCTGATGAACGCGTTCATGTCTTTCCCCGGGATTCTCCTGGCTATCGCATTCGTGGCTTTCCGCGGCCCGGGAATTTTCAACCTCGTTTTGGCGCTCTCGCTGGGCGGCTGGGTTGGCTACGCGAGGCTGGTCCGCGGGCAGGTTCTGGCTGCCAGAGAGCGCGAGTTTGTGGAAGCGGCGCGCGCTCTCGGCGCCGGCGATGTGCGCATCATCGTTCATCACATTTTGCCGAATATTATTCAGCCCGTGATTGTCCAGGCGGCCATTGGCATGGCCGGAGCTATCTTGGCCGAAGCAACGATGAGTTTTCTCGGACTCGGCGTTCCGCCGCCCACTGCAAGCTGGGGCACCATGTTGAACGACGGCCGCGCCCATCTGTTCGACGCGCCGCATCTTGTGTGGTTCCCAGCGGCGGCTGTGATGCTCGCCGTCCTGAGTTTCAATTTTATCGGCGATGCACTGCGCGATTATCTAGACCCAAGGTCGCGAATCGAAGCAGGAATTTGAAGTTTCTGTCAACACAGAACGATTAACGCGCGCCGGCGGGTTTCGTCCAGTCCTTCAGCTTCCAGTCGCGGCCACGCACGCACAATGCCGCGACATAGCCTGTTCCGGCTTGCACCTCTCGCAGCGACCAGCGCCCGGACTCAGATTCGTCCGGGCGGGTTGCGAGCAGGGCATTCTCGTCGTTCACCGCGATGGAAACATCGAATTGATGCAAAGGCAGCGATAGGCCATCGCCGGTGGCCTTGATGTAGGCCTCTTTGCGCGTCCAGCACCGAAAGAACGCTTCAAATCTCTCTTCTTTCGGGAGGGCCACAAGTTGTTTTTGTTCGTGCGGAGAGAAAAAACGGCGGGCAATGGCCTCCACGTCGAAATCGTTCCGAATTTGCTCGACATCGACCCCGATATCGCGTCCGCGCGTAGAAGCGAGCAATATCACTGCGCCGGAATGAGAAACGTTGAAGCACACTCCGCTTTCGGAATGGGGCTGCCCGAGGCACGGTTTGTCTTTGCTGGAATAAGAAAAAGTCAAGCTGCCCGGATCAGCGCCAACATAATTTCCAACAATTGTCCGCAAGACACCTCGCGACACAACAAAGCGCCGCCGGTCGATTGCGAAACGAAAGCGGGAAGCGCGGGCCAATTCGTCGGCGGAAAGTATCTTTTGCCAGCAGGATTCAGACTCGCGCAGAGAATCCAGATCCACGCGCCAAAGGTGAACTTCGTTTTCGGGTAGTACCGCGTGCGGCTCGAATTCGAAGTCGCAAGTAATGATGTTCATCGTGGGGCGAATGACTGAATGCGGGACCGGCTTACATGGAACCGTTTACAAAAGACTCGTGCCAACGCTTTTAGCGCGGAGTTTGCCCAGTGGTCGAACTGGGCGCCAGGGCCGTGCTTTCTGAGGCCTGTCGCACGGACTGATTCGTAACTGCCGGTTCCGCGACCGAATATTTCAGCAAACACCACAGGGCTCGAAACCCGTCTCGCCACTGGATCTTTTTTCCTTCTTCGTAGGTCCGGCCCCAGTAGCTGATGCCAACTTCGTAGATCCGCAGTTTCCGCTTGGCGATTTTTACCGTGATTTCTGGTTCAAACCCGAAGCCTTTTTCTTTTAGAGGAATCGACTGCAGAACTTCTCGCCGGAAAGCCTTGTAGCAGGTTTCCATGTCGCTTAGATTGATGTTCGTGAGCGCATTCGAGAGCATGGTAAGAATCCAGTTGCCCACCGAATGCCAGAAGTACAAAACGCGGTGCGGCCGTGCCGAAAGAAACCGGGAACCATACACCACATCCGCGCGACCCTGGATTAACGGCTCAAGCAGAACGCTGTACTCCGCGGGATCGTACTCCAGGTCAGCATCCTGAACAATTACGAAGTCGCCCGTAGCTTCTCGAAACCCCCGATGCAAAGCCGCGCCCTTCCCCATATTCTTCGGCTGATTGAAAACCCGGACCTGCGTTCTTTCAGACGCCACCTGCGCCAGAATTTCACGCGAACCATCGCTCGATCCGTCGTCAACGCAGATCAACTCAATGTTGAGGGGAACCGCGAGCACGCGGTCGACAACCTGACGCAAGGTCGTGCGCTCGTTGTATACCGGCATGACGACGGAAAGTCTCATATGGTCAACATCAGGTTAGAGTGTACTGCAAACCCAAGATGGGGTTCCTGCCTTCGTTGGCTTCATACGCATTGAAGATGCCCGTTTAGAATCTGCACAATTCGTTGTGCGGCCTTCCCATCCCATAGCGGTGGGCATCGATGTTCTTGCTGCGGATTGTTGAGGACCGAGCGCGCCGAAGCCAGTATGCGATCCGGATCCACTCCGACGACCTGGTTTGTGCCCTGCTCGACTGTCGCTGGCCGCTCCGTATTTTCCCGCAATGTGAGACAGGGCACGCCAAGGATTGTGGTCTCTTCTTGAACTCCGCCGGAATCGGTGAGCACCAACGAGGCTTGCGCATTCAGCGAAAGGAAGTCGAGATACCCGAGCGGATCGAGTGGTATCAGTCCCCGGTGGGAATTTCCGGGATCTGCCAGGTAGCACTCGAACCCAAAATCTGCGATTTGCTTGCGCGTTCTGGGATGAACCGGAAAGAAGACCGGAAGATCGGTCGCCAGACTGCTGACCGCGCTGAGGATGCCCTGCAAAGTTCGCGCCTCTTCAACGTTCGATGGCCGGTGCAGCGTGAGCACTGCGTAAGGAAGACAGCGGGATCCATCGTGGCGCACCCCCAGGCGATCGAGGATTCGCGACCCTGCAGCCGCTTCGCGATGACGCAGCAAGCAATCGATCATCACGTTGCCAACCAGGAAGATCTTCTCTTCGGCTACGCCTTCACGCTTGAGATTATTCACCCCGCTCTGCTCGGTCACGAACAGCAAAGTGGAGATTGAGTCGGTCAGCTTGCGGTTGATTTCCTCCGGCATCGTCAGGTCAAAACTGCGGAGTCCGGCTTCGACGTGTGCGACATCAATCCCTAGCTTCGCTGCGGTTACCGCCGCCGCCAGGGTGGTATTCACATCTCCCACGACGAGAACTATCTGCGGCCTCCAATCGAGCAGAACTGGTTCCAGACGGCGCATGATTTCCGCGGTTTGCACCGCATGGCTGCCGGAGCCCACCTCCAGATTGACATCGGGTTTCGGTAAATCGAGCTCGGCGAAAAAACTTCCGGAAAGGTTTTCGTCGTAATGTTGGCCGGAGTGCACCAGGAAATGCTGGATGTCCGGAGAATTTCGTAGTTCGCTCGCAATTGGCGCGACCTTCATGAAGTTTGGACGCGCTCCCACAACGCTCAACATCCGCTTCATGAGG
The DNA here is from genome assembly GCA_030044775.1 of Candidatus Sulfotelmatobacter sp. Lineage (GTDB taxonomy): Bacteria > Acidobacteriota > Terriglobia > Terriglobales > Acidobacteriaceae > Sulfotelmatobacter. The sequence goes on from JASICF010000123.1 coordinate 9,331, forward strand.
CCACGCGCGGTTTCGTTCCCTTTTTTTTGAGTTGTCGACCGGGGTCCGGAATCCGGCGTGGATCGGCCTGCCGAAAGTCCGGTTCCTGAGTCCGGAGGTGAAAAACCTTTGCCATTGAGCTAACAGTGTATTGCGGCTTGAGCGCGAGATGGCGCGCTCGTCGAACAGTCATTAGCCTCCATGCTTGCGTACGTCCCAAAGTGGCCGATGACCTGCTTGGGCTCGGGTATAGGGTGAACATCTACAGTAAATCATGTAAATTATGCTGCCTTGGTCCTCTGAGTCAGCAAATTTCACATAGGGTATTTACCTTAGAAACAGCCATTGGCAGGGTGATTCGCGCGGTTCGACCGTCCCAATCTTTCCGCAAGCGGCTCTCTGAGTCTACCAAACGCCTGACGATCGCCCTTTTCCTTCAATTGCCTCCCGATTGCTGGTTCACTCCAGTTTATGCGGATTTTGCCGCATTTCCACCGCAACAAAAATTTACGAAGTGGGTTTCGGGGTATTGGTTGAGCACGTCATCCGGGCTGCGAACGGCTCTTACTCGTTTGCAAGTCCCTGTGGAAATGGCTGTTCTTTAATCACAGCCAAATTTCCCTGGTAATGGCATCGTGGATGCTACGTGTTTTGAAAACATCCCAGAGTGCGCAGTACCGAGCCAAGCAAAAAATGCAAAGACTGGAGGAAAGAATGACGGAGCAGCCCGTTCGACTGGGACCCCGCGAGCAGCAAATCGTCGAACTTCTGTTGCAAGGCTGCGACAATGCCGAAATTGCCAGCCAGCTCAAAATGGCGCGTAGAACGGTAAAAGCGCACTTTAACCGGCTGTTCCTCCGTTTCGGAATCACCGGTGGAATCAAGCGAGTGAAACTCGCAACCCTGCTGTACAGGAGGCAATCGTGTTTGCAAACGAACGTTATGGACCGCGCACTCCCAACCAGCGTGAACACCGAGTCATCGAGCTTGTCGCCCAGGGCATGAAAAATCGCGACGTGGCTGATGCCATCGGAACCACCGAACACGTTGTCAAGAATTATCTTCGTGTCATTTACGACAAACTGGGTCTTTGGAACCGCGTGGAACTTGCTCTCTGGTATGAGTCTCGCAGGCAGGGCCCAACACTTCCCGCCTAAGGTTTGACGGCTTTTCCATTCGAGCCTGCGATGGAGCCGAATCTTGAGGAGTCGTCTTGCCTCTTACCGGCAGCCAAAGGCTTGCATGTGTACTAGGCGCTCGCCCGCGCCTGCTGCACCTTTTTTGGCGGCTGAATCAAGCAATACTCGTGCCTGATCGCAACTTTGCGCGACCCCGTCGCCTCGAAGATACAGGTCGGAAAGCGCGACCATAGCTGAAGCATTTCCCCTCGCGACTGCGACCCACAATAGCGGTATAGCCTCCCTTGCATTGCCCTGCCTTCCGCTCAGGTATCGCTGAGCTTTGGCGAGGTCCTCGGCGCCACTCTGCCCTGCGGGCGCGGCAGCGCGTGGCGCCACGGCAGGCTCCGCTTTAGGAGCGGGTTTCGGCTGGTTCGCAGGAGGAGTTGGCTGTGAACGCACTTCCGGTTGGGGGTTCGCCTTCAGTATCGCCTGCGGCGGGTTTTCCTTCCCCTCCGTTTCGACGGGCAGGGGAGCGCTACTTCCCTGATTTTGCGATCCCTCGGTATCCGGCGCAGGCTGCGCGGCAGGCACGATTTTTGAGTCCGGAGAGGACTGGCCGTCGAAGAAAACTGACCCCCGTTTCGATACGTAGATAAGCCCGCCTAATAGCATCAGCAAGACCAGACCTACATAAAGCCGGTGTCGATAGGAGACTGCTTCGGGCTGCCTGGCAAAATGCGGCAAATCGTTTTCATCGACATGCGGCGCGGCGTTTGAAAACGCACCTTCGTCTTCGGCATGGTCCGCCCTGTTTTGCCATTCTTCCGTAAGATCGCCGGAACGAAAATCAGATCGGTTATCGGCTTCTTGGGGTTTTTCTGGACACGGTGCGGATCCGGGCTTGTCGGGTAGCGCGGCGCTGGTTAGCGGAACGCCGCACATTCCACAGTAGCTATGGGTGTCCGAATTGATATAACCGCAGGAGTCGCAAAGGATGCGATTGGCAGAAGCGCCATGCTCTGCCATATTGCTCGAAGCTGGCCCCTCTGCCACGGATTGGCTCGGAAGCACGACGTCATTGTTGTCCGGAACGGTACCCTTTGCTTCAGCCTCAATCTCCAACTCCCGAACCAGATCGAGGACTGCCTGATCGCGATGTTCCGGCCGGTTCGTGAAATAAACCTCGGCCCAGCGTCCCAGATGAGTTGCCAGCAGGGGATTCGAAAGCGGATTCAACTCATTGCTCGACGGAGCGTTTTTCTCGAGTTTGTCAGTTTTAGGAGGCACAGGCTTGTATGGTTGCGCCGCCAGCCAGGAAGGTTGTCAGGACCTGAGAGGATGTCGACGCAACAACAGGATTCTCCTGCTCGCAGCCACATCCCATTCGGGCTGAACTAGTCGCAGGCTCGTCGATAAGCAGGCTCGAACTGATCCAATTGCGCCTGCCGCTGGCTGGTCAGCTTGCCATTGGCCGTCTTTTGGTAAAGGTCAGCACCCGGGCAGTAGTACTGCGCGGTGTTCAAGTCAACCCATACTTGAGTGTTGGGGTTTCCCTGGTATTTGACTTCCGGCGGATCGGGCGCCTCAGCGATTCCCAAGGCGACAAGCAATTTATCGAACGTCGAGAGATTGGCTTCCGCGCTGTTCTTTTTGATATGGGTTGCGCTTTTGCTGGTCGGGTTCGTCGGCGCGGCCCCGTCCGACTGATTCGACCAGATACCCCATCCAATTACCACCAGCACCACAGCAATGGCCAAGCCAAGATAAAAATCGCCCTTCCGGCTTCGCCAGAACCTCAGCAATGCGCCGGGTGCCGGTTTTGCCGAGAGCGACGTGAAGAAATACTGTGCCCTGGCCGCGGAGGTCCAGATAGACTCGTCCGCCAGCACTGGAGCCGCATCGCCAGACGCGACCTCTTCGGGCTCAACTTCCGTGGGAATGGCGAGAGAATTCGCAAGTTCGGCAGCCTCGTCTTCTGTGAACGGTAGCGGATCGCTCACGTCGGCGTCCGCATGGGTGGCCAGGGCCGACGACTCAGGCGCGGACTTCGCTGGTGGTTCTTCGGCGGCCTCTGCTGTTTCTGCTACCCGCGCCGCGCCGCATTTGCCGCAGAATTGCTCCCGGCTGACCAGATCGTTGCCGCACTTCCAGCACGCGATCCTCTCCGAAGATGAACTTACGATGGACGTGCTCTCTCCGCTTCCAACGCCGGAAGCGCCTTTTGCCATTACCGAAAGCTTGGGCTGCAATTTTTCGATCGCGGCGAGCATACTGGAGCGCTCTGCGGCCATGGATTCTTTCAGCGCGGCGCCGTTTTGCCGGCCCAAGGCCTCGGTGACCAAGCCAGCCATCAATTGGCAAGTGTGAATGTCCTGCTCGGCGTAGCCTTCCAATTCACCGAAGTAAAGCTCCAATCCCCCCACGATGTTGCCATCATAGTGAACCGGCACTGCCACCAAAGATCGGATCCCGCGCTGGCGTACGGGCTCGGGATCGAACAGAAACTCGGTTTCCACATCCTTGCAGCGAATCACCTGGCCGGTCCGGATGTTGGCCTGGCAAACGGCGAGCTTAAGCGGCACCTCGGTTCCTACCGGGAGCGCCGACGACCCCGATCCCGAAATATAGCGAACGGTTGCGCCCTCGAGAATTCCAATGCCCGCGCCGATGGCCCGCGTGATACGGGCGATCCTGTCGGCGACCACCGCTGTGGCGGTGTCCAGATCGAGATGCCGGGTTTGAATCTGGTGCTGGGCTTCGACAATCTCCGCCAGGGTCAAGGTGTAATCTGCGGTTGGACGCGCCGCATCTTCAGATTCTGATTTGATTTTTCGGAGGCGTTCCTGCTGGACGGTTTCTTCCTCGCGAAGTTTCTCGCTCTGCGATTCCAGGCTCAATTTCAATCGCTGCAATCGGCGATTGTGCTCCTGCAGCACGAAAGCAGCCTCCAGCACTTTCTGGAAAGTCTGCTCATCGAGCACCGGCTTGGTCTGCTCTTGGATCACGATCATCCTGGCCGTTTTGGTCGCTCGCAATGGTCGGGGGTTCCTCCATTCTAGTGCAATTATTCCGCCAAGCAACCCGATCTATCGGCTGAATGCCGGTAATCAGGCATCGCCACAATCAGCCCAAACCCCAGCGAACCCAAAGCCATCAGCAACTTGCGACCTGACTTGCGGGACCGGCGACGAACCGGTGACATCTTGGATACAGCCCGCACAGGGTTACTTCAGTAAGCTGAAACATTATGCACAGTCGATGGCAGTATTCACTGCCGTTTCCCTGAAAGAGCCCTTCATCCCCGGGGGACACTAAACGTCGTCCGTCTTAGCGGTACGGGATGATCCGCGCGATTACCTGTGCAAAACCAGGGCTGTATTCCAGAAAGTACCAAAACGATTCGGATGAGCAGCAGGGCGTTCATTTTTTGAAATCTCAAACTGTCCTTCGATAAATCCGACTTTGGAGACTCTTGCCGGCGTCATTCGAGGCGCGAAGATGTGAGCTTCGAGCGCTTATAACCATCTCAAAAGCAGGCTTAAAACAATCACCGTGCCGAGTTCGGCCCGATGCACTGTTAACCGGCGATCATGACTCGAAAACGACCGAACACGAGTTCTCGCCTGATTACAGAATCCTCATTTTTTCCGGATTTGGGAAGCGGGCCGTCGCACGCGCACTCCCGAACCCGGCGAGGTTCCTTCCCTTAAGTTCCGCCTGACATTGGGCTTAGCGCGACTCTTCGCGCGAGGAGAAGGTTTGGTGAAGTATGTGCTTTCGGGACGGGTAATCACGGGTCATGAAAACAAAGCTCAGGAATAAGAGAGAGAATTCAGGAATAAGAGAAAAGGAGAATCGCCATGCTGGATATGGATAAGGTGAAGATTACGCCCCGCGATCAACAAGTCCTGGACTTGCTGGTCCAGGGCTGCAGCAACAAGGAAATTGCCGGCCAGCTCAGCATCAGCCCGCGCACCGTGAAGCAACATCTGCGCACGCTGTTCCTGCGGGCCGGGATCCGCGAGGGTCGCAAGCGCGTGAGGCTGGCTACCGCCGCTTTTGAGAAACTGGAGGCGAAATCATGACCCCGCGCGATGGGTTAACCAGCAAAGAAATCGAAGTCGCCACGCTGGTGTGGCAGGGGCTCACGAATCGTGAGATCGGCAAGCTGACCGGCACAACCGAGCAAGTGGTGAAAAATCACCTGCGCTGTACGTTCGATAAATTGGGTGTCTGGAGCCGTCTGGAGCTGGCGTTGTATGTGGCCAGCCACGGCGGAAAAAGCTGGGCAGAAGAAGCGAGCCGGTTCCCGGACCTGCCTGCCGTCCGGTCTACCGGGAGCGTGGGCAAAACCGGCATCCACACCCGGACGACACTCCCATAAGCGGAAATCTGCTGCAAAAGCTTTCTCTATGGGCGCGAATCCCGGCGGTCTTGCCTGCGTAACCCATTGACGGCTTGGGCTGGACGATCCATCCGCAGTGGATATTTAATTGCACGATAAGGTCCGATTCGGTGGGCGTGCAAGCTCGAAGTGCTATCACGAAACAGCTTCAGATTCGCCGTACTCCCAGGTGGGCTGGATGCACTACAAAGAAACATTTTGGATGGCTTGTGATTCTACCGAGCAATTGCGGGCCGAATATGGTCCCTTTCACACGCGTCCGGAAGCGGAAGCCGAGGCCCGCAAGCTCGGATTCGGCTATTTATTGCGCTACGAGCACCTGCTCGATGAGTACGAGGAAATCCAGGAAGTTCGCTGCATCTTCATCGAACTGCCGGAACTCGCCGTGGCGCAGGCAATGGAAGCCACGCTGCACACTCGCTGCGCTACCTGTGGCGAATCCGCGAGTCACGAGTCGGAGTGGAGAGCCGAGGTCTGGGCCGATATCCACGAATTCGAGCATTCCCGCCATTTTGTGAGGCTTTTCGAACACTCCCGCGGCCAGGGACTGAAGGAAATCGCCAACTGGCGCGGCTGAGAGGGCCAAGCGAGATCGCGGTTCGCGAAGTAAGCCTTCAGGCAGCTGCCGAAAGTTCGCTGGCTGCGGCCCGATCCACCAGCCAGATCAATTTGCCATTTGCGGGATGAACCAGTTTCGAAGGATATTTCTCGCCTGGTTCTTTGCCCTCGAAAACCTCATGCAGCGCGGGTGCCTTGTCGATTCCGCTCACCAGGAATACCACCAGCCGGGCGGCGTTGATCAACGATAGCGTGAAAGTGATGCGGTGCGTATTCAGCTTTTCCACCCAATTGGCCACCACCAGCCGCGATTCTTCCTGCAGCGCTGCGCTTTCCGGAAACAGAGAAGCCGTGTGGCCATCCGGCCCCATGCCCAGGAGAATCAGATCGAAGCGTGGGATTTCCCCGGCTGGGGTCGCAAAGAAGTCCCTCAAAGCTTTTTCGTAGGCTTGTGCGGCGGCCGAAGCGTCAGGGTTTTCGGCGGGAATGGGGAAAATATTGCCCGGCGGAACTGGAACCTTCGACAGGAGAGATTCATTCGCCATGCGAAAATTGCTTTCGGGACTGTCGGCGGGAACATGCCGCTCATCGCCGAAGAAGAAAAACATCTCACTCCAGGGCAGGCTGCCGCTGGCGTTGGCCGCGATCAGCGTGTAAAGATTCCGAGGAGTCGACCCGCCGGAAAGCGCAATGGTAAAACGGCCGCGCTCCGTCACCGATTCCTTGGCGGCATGAATCAGCTCCTCGGCTGCTGCTTGAAAAAGATCCTGGGGCGTGGTGAGTTTGCGAAGCTCGGCGCTTGCGCTCACAAAGCGGCCAACTTTCCGTTCATGGCTTTCGACGCAGCACAGCATGCCGCTCCGAGCAGTCCGGTCTTGTCGTTCATCACCACCTGCACGGGAATGCCTTCGAGCAACGGGCGCAATCTGCCCTTATTCGCAAAGGCACGCATGAATGCTGGTCCGGTGAGTTGAGGAAGAATTTTCGGAGAGATTCCCCCGGCCAGGAAAACTCCTCCCGTTGCCATGGTTTTCAGGGCAAGATTTCCCGCCTCGGCGCCATAGACGGAAACCCACAAATCGAGGGCCCTTTCCGCCAAGCGGTTGCTCCCATCCAGCGCGCTGCACGAGATAGCCGCGGCCGGGTCCGTGTTCTCGAGCTGCGCGGCAAAGCCGGTCGGTTCTTCATCTCGATTCTTTTCCCGAAGAAATTGGTACACGTTCACGAGGCCTGGTCCCGAAAGAACGCGTTCATAACTCACATGGTCGAAACGTTTGGCCAGAAATCGCAGAAGTTCAATCTGGAGTTCGCCCTGCGGAGCGAAATCGGCGTGTCCACCTTCGCAGGCGAACACCAGATGCTGCGCACCGTCCCAAAACAATCCGGCTTCGCCCAGTCCGGTGCCCGGAGCGATCACTGCCTGATTCCCATTGGATGGCACCACCCGGTTGAGCGTGATCAGGTCTCGAGCGTTCAGGGCCCGAATGCCCCAGGCGTTGGCTTCGAGATCATTGATCAGCAGCGTGGCCGGCAACTGAATTTGTTTCGCCAGGCGAGACTGTTCGATGACCCACGGAAGGTTCGAAACTTCCACCCGCCCGTTATGCACCGGCCCGGCGATTCCAAAACAAGCCACCTCTGGGCGAGTGGAGGTATCGTCGAGGAATCGTGTGACGATGTCCGCCAGCTCGCTGTAATTTCGGCTAGGAAAAACGCGCTCGGAAATGAGCTGCAGATGCCCGTTCTGGGCCTGGAAATAAGCGAGTCGGGTGTTCGTTCCTCCAATATCGCCCGCCAGGATCATTGCTCGAAGTTCCTCCATCGACGGCCATCGCGCTCCAGCAATTCATCCGCTTCTTTCGGTCCCCAGGTTCCCGAGGGATAGTTCGGAAAATTACGCGGCGGCAACGCCTTCCACAAATCGAGAATCGGATTCACCACGCTCCACCCGGCTTCGACCATATCCGCTCGTTGAAACAGGGTTTGATCGCCGATCATGCAATCGTGCAGCAACCGCTCGTAGCCGGTGCTAGGCTGCTTGCCAAAATATTGCTGATATTCGAAATTCATATCCACCGTGCCGAGGCGCATGACTGGGCCGGGGACCTTCGCGGCGAACTGCAAGGATATTCCTTCTTCCGGTTGAATGTGCAACACCAACTGGTTCGGCATAAGGTGCTCGACCGACGTGTCGCGGAACAGCACAAACGGGGCGCGGCGGAATTGAATCACGATGTGCGTGTTCCGCGCCGGCATGCGCTTGCCGGTCCGCAAGTAGAAGGGAACGTCGGCCCATCGCCAGTTGTCGATCAATAACTTCATGGCCACGAAAGTTTCAGTGCGCGAGTCGGGAGCCACATCCGGTTCGGACCGATAGGCAAGCGTCCGCTCTCCATCCAGGGTCCCCTCGCCGTATTGCCCGCGCACGGCGCGGGCGAGCACTTCCTCGTCGCTCATCGGCTGGATCGCATGCAAAATCTTGGCCTGCTCATCGCGCACGGCGTTGGCGTCGAAGGAAATCGGCGGCTCCATCGAGGTCAGACTGATGAGCTGCATCAAGTGGTTCGGGACCATGTCGCGCAACGACCCGGCATGATCGAAATAGCTGCCGCGGCCTTCCACGCCAACCGTTTCCGCGACGGAAA
>JASICF010000124.1 GCA_030044775.1 Candidatus Sulfotelmatobacter sp.
CGAACGCCTGTTCGTCTTAGACGTGACTCATCCCGATGCGCAGGAATATCTTCGCCAGATTTATAGGACGCTGGTTAGGGAATGGGGTGTGCGCTACATCAAGCTCGACTTCATGGACAATACTGCGATTGAGGGCTATTACCATCGCCCGAACACCACAGCCCTGGAAGCGCAGCGAATCGGACTTGAGATTATCCGCGCGGCCGTCGGCGAGGACGTGCTTCTCGATAAAGATGGAAGCCCGATGTTGAACCCAGTCGGTCTGGTGAATGAAGGCCGGATATCGCAGGATACAGGTCATACGTTTTTGCGCAGCAAAGAAGCCGGGCCCGGGATCGCGGCACGTTATTACATGCATCGCAACTTTTTTGTCACCGACCCGGACGCGTTCACGGTTTCCCGGCAGCTTCTCGAAGAGCGGGCCATTGAAGCCCCGGCTACATTGAACGAGGCGCAAGTGTCGATTGCGCTGGCGGCGGTTTCTGGAGGCATGTTCGAAATTGGCGACGATTTAACTACTCTGGGGAGCGATCCGGAACGCCTGACGTTGGTAAGGAATGGTGATCTGTTGGCCATCGCAAAGTTGAGCCAGGCCGCTGTGCCCCTGGATCTCATGACCTACCGAGATGAGGATGAACAGCCAAGCGTCTTTCTGTTGCGCGAAGATCAGCGACAATCCATGCTGGCGGTTTTCAACTGGACAGCGCGACCGAGTTCCCACACATTCACTCTTTCAGACTTGAAGTTAACGGCAGGACACTCGTACAAACCGGTTGACTCGTTCGCGCCAGATCAGCCGTTGACGATGGACGGCGAAACACTTCGTCTGGACGATCAACCCGCACACTCCGTCAAGCTGATCAAGATCATTGACACTTCAATCCCGGCGGGCACGCCTTCGATTGCCTTCCATGTGCCAACGCAAGCGAAGATTGCCGAAGAAATTACATTCTCGAGTGCGGCTTCTAAAGACGGCGTTCCAGCACTCGCCTATCATTGGGATTTCGGCGATGGAGTCGCCGACGACGGCGCAATCCTGACTCATGCTTACACGGCCGCGGGAAATTACACGGTGCGATTTACGGCTGAGGGCCTTGACGGCAAATCTGCAGAGCAGACATTCTCGATCGTGGTAAACGGATCAGTGACTTTTCCACCTCCCCGCCGATACACCGAAACGCGTGAGTAGTCTCATCAACGCGTCAACCCATCCCCACCGGCGTTACCTGCATAAGAATCGACGGCGAAACCGTGCGTCGCAAACTCCTTCGCTATTTAAAGACCGATTCCTTTTGTTGGCCCTCGTCACCAGGACAATGCGTTGGTCGTGAACGACGACCTCCGTTGTTATGATCAGAAAAGTTTGCCGCTCACGAGGCGACCGTGGTCAGGACCTCAGGGTACCGCATGCGATCGAGATCTGCGAGCAGGCCAGGACCCGTCGGGTTCCACCCAAGTTTTTTCCGTGTTTGCGCGCTTGAGGCTGCGAGATCGCTGCCGGCGAACACTCTCAACCACCCAAAATGGGCTTGAGCCTGTTCCGGAGAAAGAGAAACCACCGGCACTTTCAATCCCTTACCAATGGCTTCGGCAATTTCCCGCACGGCCACGCCTTCTTCCGCGACCGCATGATACTTTGCGCCAGTCTCACTTTTCTCCAGCGCGAACCTGTAAAGATGCGCAACATCCAGAACATGAGCAGCCGGCCATCGGTTACTTCCTTCCCCTATAAACGCAGATACGCCTTTTTCGCGCGCCACACCGATTAGATAAGTGACAAGTCCTTGCTTGGTCGTATCGTGAACCTGGGGAAGGCGCATGACTGAGGCATTGACGCCTTTGGCTATCAGAGCAAGAGCTGTCTGCTCCGAAACCCGCGGGAAAGGAAAGTCCGCCGGTATGACGTTGTCTTCGGTTGTAAGCTGCCCCGGAGCAGCCAATCGAGCTAGCCCCGATGTGACGATGAGGGGCCGATCAGAACCAACGAGTGCGGAACCCAAGTTTTCGATGGCGCGCTTGTCGATCTCGCAGTTCTCCTGGAATTTGGAGAAGTCGTGAACAAATCCCAGATGGATCACGGCATCCGAAGCAGCGGCTCCTTTGCGCAAGCTGTCGAGGTCTTCGAGCGAGCCGCGATGAACATCGGCTCCAAGAACAGCTAAGGATTTTGCTCCCGCGTCGGAGCGAGACAACCCAAGCACTTGATGTCCTGCGTCGAGCAACTCTCGAACAACTGCAGAACCGATAAAACCTGTTGCACCTGTGATGAAAACACGCATATTAAAACTCCTTTCCTGGTTTACCGATTGCGTTAAGGTCGGCAAGCACTGCCGAAGGAATCTGCAGCTGCGCGGCCTGAAGGTTTTCCCGAAGATGCTTGAGGGAAGATGTTCCCGGAATCAGCAGAATATTGGGCGAGCGATGGAGAAGCCAAGCCAGTGCAACCTGCATTGGCGTCGCGCCGAGACTCGCGGCAATATCAGACAAATCCGCCGATTGCAGCGGTGTGAACCCGCCGAGCGGAAAGAATGGCA
>JASICF010000125.1 GCA_030044775.1 Candidatus Sulfotelmatobacter sp.
GCATCGTGGCTTTCCCGCAAGTGTCGAACGCGCTCGGAACGGTCACACCTGCGCACGAGATGGTCGAAATGGCTCACCGCTACGGTGCGCGCGTGCTGGTCGATGGCGCGCAAGCCGTCTCGCACATGCCTGTGGACGTGCAAGTCCTCGATTGCGACTTCTACGTGTTCTCTGGCCACAAAGTTTTTGCACCGACCGGAATTGGCGTCGTCTACGGGAAACTCGATGTTCTCGACGGCATACCGCCATGGCAGGGCGGAGGCAACATGATTGCCGATGTCACGTTCGAGAAGACGATCTACCAGCCCGCTCCCGCGCGGTTCGAAGCGGGTACTGGCAACATCGCCGATGCGGTCGGTCTGGGAGCCGCGCTCGACTATATCAGCGAAATTGGGATGGAAAACGTCGCCGCCTACGAGCACGACCTTCTGAATTACGGCACGGCAAAACTTCTTACCGTACCCGGTTTGCGCATGATTGGCACGGCTCGCGAAAAGGCCGGCGTGATGTCGTTCGTTCTCGATGAAGTTCGCACCGAGGATGTTGGCGTGGCGCTAAATCAGGAGGGTATTGCAGTGCGCTCCGGCCACCACTGCGCGCAGCCGATTCTGCGGCGCATGGGAGTTGAGAGCACGGTTCGTCCTTCGCTTGCGTTCTATAACACTTGCGAGGATATCGACGCGCTGATCGCCGCCTTGCTGCGCCTGCAAGCTGGGCGCGGACGGCGCCGGCTATAACTGGTCAGGTTCCTAACAGGTTGACCTGTAATTTCTGGTACCCGTGTTCGCGCGCCCATAGGTCCAAAGGTATTGTTGCGAGTTCATCTACAACAGCGATCGCCAGCCCCGTTTTCGTCAAATCGACGCTCTTCATGTAAGTGTGGCATGTATCGCAGACATCCACGCGCACGTGCGCGATTTCCGGGGCTGAATAATATGCCATCTGCGGTTCTCGTTCTTCTCCGCACGCCGGACAATAAATTCTGCGAAAAGCCCATTCGTGAGCGCAGAGCATACAAATCAGCGATTTTTTCGCACCATCGCCTTCGCTCCGCAGTACCCCGACGAGTGGCCGACCGCCGCAAAGCGGGCACGTCGACGGTGTTCCGTCGAGACGCGCGATCTCGCGATGGTTAGCAAGGTATTCAGCGTACGGTTGAAGAAATGCCCACGCGAGCAACTGGTCGGCAGAAATCCTCCGGTGTAAATCGTCGATTTCAAGTTGACCAGCGTCGTCCGCGGTTGCGAATTCAGGATCCATGCGCCAGAAATTTTCAATCACGAGTTGCCATTCCGCCGGTCCCTTCTGCCCCAAAATGGCGGCGGCTTGAGCCAGCGGCGCGGGAGCAATCTGTTGAATCAGCGACAGGAAACGGGGGAAGATCGGCAGCAGCAGGAAGAGATCCAATTCATCGCGCAGAGGGCGGTCCGCGGAAACCTTCGGCGAATTCGCAAGAGCTTCCCCGATTTCCGCGTAAAAAGTTTTTTGAAAGGTTGCGACACGCGAGTAGAAGCGCAGGCCTTCGGCCGCGAACGGGTAAACGGAACTCAGTTCCGTGGCTCGGTGGATACGCTGATTCCATTTCGCATCGTTCACTTCCGCGCAGCCGAGTCCCGAAGGAGTTGCTCATACCACGTGTGGTGGTGCTTATTGGCCCAGGCACGCGACACGTCGCCGCGAATCACGGAGCCAAACGCCCCACGCTCCATCGCAGTCCCCATGTACACGTGAATGATAAACAGCGCAATCGTGGCCAGGGCAAATACGGGATGCAAGAACACCGCTGCCAGGCGCAGGAAGCGCAAGTTCCACGGAATGTATTGAGGAAACCAGAGAATCAGTCCGGAAAGCAAAAGCAGAATGCCGTTCCAAAAGAAGCCCCAAAAAAGCAGCTTCTGGCCGGGGTTGAAGCGATCGGCCGAAGGCACTTGATCGTCTTCATTGCGAATGTAATGTCCAATGGCCGCCCACCAGGCCTTGTCGGAAGGGGTTTCCTTCATCTGCCGGTGCCACATTTTGTACATCAGCGACACTCCGACGATGAAAACGAGGCCGAACCAGGGATGCAATTCGCGCGAAATTGTGTCGCCACCGAGAACAACTGCGATCCAAAAGAGCCAGGGGCTCCAAAAGGCGAGACCGGTAAAGAGGAGGTACAGATAGGACACTCCCGTCAACCAATGCACGACCCGCTCGTGAAACGTGTAGCGCAGGACGCGTCCGTTCGGGAGGAGATAAGGTTCGCGGCTCATGGTTTTGCTCCGTGGCCTTTGTCCTCGTCTCCCTCCACGACCTTCGGGCCGTACCGCAAGTAGTGAATGAAAACGCCGACAACACCGAAGATGATCCCAAAATTTCCGATCCATTTCAGGGGATGCTTCCACAGCCGGACCATCAGCGGGACCTGCGGATTCTTCGGCAGCCCACCGTACAATTCGGGATTCTTTGCGTCGTGCAGGACGTAGATCACGTGGGTTCCGCCCACTCCCGGCGGATCGTAAACTCCGGCCTCGCGGTAACCGGAATGTTCGCGAAGCTGCTCGGCGCGAGTTTCCGCCAGTTCCTTCATTTCTTTTTTCGTCCCAAAATGCAGGCAGCCTGTTGGGCATGCTTTGATGCAAGCCGGTTCGAGGCCAACCGACACGCGATCGTTGCACAACGTGCACTTGAAAACCTTGCGAGCCTTCGGACTGAATTTTGGAATGTTGAACGGGCAGCCAGTCATGCAATATCCGCAGCCGATGCAATTCGCCTCCTGGAAATCGACGATGCCGTTGGCATATTGAACGATAGCCGCTTCAGCAGGACATGCCGCCAGGCACCCCGGATCTTCGCAATGCATGCACTGATCTTTGCGCATCAGCAGCATCAAAGTGCCGTCTTCGCGCTCGTGCTCATTGAACTTGATCAGGTTCCAATAATTCCATGCCGTTTCTGGCATTGTCTGGTAGCTATTATTAAATGTGGTTTCGCTGAACGTATAGCCATTCCATTCCAGGCAGGCCACTTCGCAGGCTTTACAGCCGATGCACGTGGTCGTGTCGACCAATTTACAGACCTGGAATTCGCGGTTCAGCCCGGCGCCCGGTACTGTGCCGGCGTGGCCGGAGATTCGAATTAGCTCTGTTGCCGCCTGGCTCATTGTCTTTCTCGTTCTCTATCTCTTCATGCTTTCTCGATCTTCACGAGGAAACCTTTGGATTCAGGGGTGTGGGCGTTTGGATCGGTGACCGCCGGCGTTAACAAATTCGCCGGCGTCCGCGCGTCCCTTCCTTCATCTTCAGCGATCCCGCGGAATCCCTGGTGGATCGGCAAGCCAATCTGATAGACCTTTTTGCCATCGATCATCATGGGTTTCAGCCGGCGTGTGACAAAAGCTTTCGCCATATACGTCCCGCGCGCGCTGATGACCTTGATCATTTCCGTTCCGCGAATGCCTTTTTCGTCCGCCAACTCCACCGGAATCTCCACGAACGGCTCCGGAATCAGTTGCACATTCATCGGATTATTTTTCGTCCAATAGTGATAATGCTCGGTCAGCCGGTAGGTGGTGCAGACAATGCTGTACTCGTCCGGAGTCCCAAACTTGTCATAAGGCGTCTTGAATTTCTTCACCAGAGGATTGTTCGACTGATCGGGGTGCAACGGATTCTTGATGGGGCTTTCGATCGGCTCGTAGTGCTCCGGGAACGGACCATCCGCGATCACCCCGATGGGCGCGAAGAGCCGTCCGATTCCTTCCGGGTTCATGATGAATGGCCCCATGTGGTCTTTCGGCGCGGAATCCGGTTTGAAGTCGGGCACATCGTTGCCTACCCACTTTCCCGCCGCTTCGTTCCACCACACCTGTTTCCGCGACGGATCCCATGGCTTGCCATCGGGATCGCAGGAAGCGCGATTGTAAAGCACGCGCCGGTTGGCAGGCCACGACCACGACCAGCCCTGGAAGACTCCCAGGCCTGACGGATCCTCGTTGCCGCGACGCGCCATCTGGTTTCCTGCCTCCGTCCAACTGCCGGAATAAATCCAGTTGCCGCACGCGGTCGTTCCATCATCCTTCAGCCATGCAAACCCGGGCAGTTGCTGGCCGGCCTTGATTACCTGTCCCGTCGTCGGATCTGTCAGGTCTGCGAGGGCTTTCCCATTTACCTCCATGGCTACTTGCGAAAGTGAAGGGTGCGCCGCATCGGCGTAAGCCCAACTTAGATTCAGAATGGGGTCGGGGAATTTTCCGCCTTCTTTCTTATATAGCTGGCGCACGCGCAGAAAAATCTCGGCAACGATGTCCTGATCAAGCCGCGCCTGCCCTGGAGGGGGCACGGCAGCATATTTCCACGTGGCCCAGCGCGCCGAGTTGGTCATGCTGCCGTCTTTTTCGGCGAAACCCGCGCAAGGCAAACGGTACACGGTGGTGTTGATGGTTTTCTGTTCGTCGGCCGTAATTCCGGGGGCTCGCCAGAATTCACTGGTTTCATCCGGATAAATCTCGCCCACTACCAGCCAGTCGGCCTTCTTCAGCGCGTTGATGTTCTTGTTGGTGTCCGGGCCGATCATCACGCCGTTCATGCCGAACGCCATCATGCCTTTGACCTTGCCGTTGTACATGTCATCCCAGATGTGGGTCCAGGAATAATCGCGGTCAACCTTGGGAAGGTAGTCGAAGGCGAACTGATTTTCCTTTTTCGCTGCATCGCCATACATCGACTTGAGCAGCGAAACTGCGAATTTCGGCGTGTTCGAATAGTAGTTAAATGAAGCCCACGGTGAGGGCTTGGAAGATCCAGGCGTGATGCGTTTCAGGTAAGTATCTAAGTCGGAGTCAGCAGGAACGGGAGCTTTCAGATACCCAGGCAGTGAGTCATACAGCCCAGCCATGTCGGTGGCGCCCTGAATATTCGAATGTCCGCGCAGCGCGTTCACTCCGCCTCCCGCCCGTCCAACGTTTCCCAGTAGAAGCTGGATCATGGCAGCGGTGCGAATGATTTGCGTTCCGAACGTGTGCTGCGTCCAACCCACCGCGTAGATAATGGTCGCGACTTTCTTCATGTCTCCATCTTTGCGGACGGAGGTGAAAAGGTCGGCTGCTTTCACGAATTGATCCCTGGGGATGCCCGTGATTCGCTCCACGGTTTCCGGCGTGTAGCGCGAATACTGCCGTTTCAACAACTGAAAAACGCATCGCGGATGTTGAAGCGCCAGATCGAAGGCGACATTTGGAGGCAGATGGGGCGGTGGTGTTGCCCCTCCGGCTTTGCCAGGCACGACGTCGGGAGAATGGCGAACGGTTCCAGCTTGCCTGTCAGAACCATCAGCACCCTCATAATTCCAAGTCGAGAAATCGTATTTTCCCGCCTCAGAGTCGAAACCCGAGTACAGCCCATCTTCGGGTAGCTTAAAACCATCTTTTATTATGAAGGCCGCGTTCGTGTAATTAGCCAGATAATCTTTGGCAATCCGGTTGTTTTCAAGTGCGTAGCGTATCAGCCCACCCAGAAACACGATGTCAGTGCCGGCGCGAATCTGCAGGAAGAGATCGGCTGTCGAAGATGTGCGAGTGAATCGCGGGTCTACGGAAATCAGTTTGGCGTTGCGGTCCCGCTTGGCCTCCATCGCCCACTTGAATCCGCACGGATGATTTTCGGCGGGATTCCCACCCATGATCAACATCATGTCGGTGTTCTTGATGTCGATCCAGCCGTTCGTCATGGCCCCGCGTCCGAATGTTGGTCCCAAACTTGAGACCGTGGGGCCGTGTCAAACACGGGCTTGGTTTTCTAAATAAACCAAGCCCAACCCCCTCATGGCCTTGACGACCAGATAATTGAACTCATTGGTATCCGTGCAGCCACCGATGAACGAGATGCCTTCGCACCGGTTCACGGTATGGCCGTTCGCGTCCTTCTCGACGAAGGTCTCGTCGCGTGTTTTCTTGGTCCAGCGTGCAATCTCATTCAGGGCGTCATCCCAGGAAATGTCCTGCCACTCGGTCGCGCCCGGGCGGCGGACCTGCGGCTTCGTGAGCCGCCGCGGGTTGAGCATGTCCTGTTCCAGCGAAGAGCCCTTAGGGCAGAGCGTTCCGCGGTTCGTCGGATGATCAGGATCGCCTTCGACGTGGATCACCTGCGGCGTGACGTTCTTCGCCCGATCGCCGATCGTGTAAATGAGGACACCGCACCCCACGGCACAGTAGGGACACGTCGATCGCGTTTCAGCAGCCCGCGCGATCTTTAACTCTTTGAGTTGTGCATAAGCAGGCTTCAGGTCGAAGCCAAAGACGGTTGCGCCCACCATACCGACCGTTGCTGCTTTGAAGAAATCTCTGCGGGACTCTTGCATCGAAATGATCTCCGCGGCTGTCCGAGAGTCGAAGGACTTTTAGATTTTCTAATCTTCGATCATCCGTTTGTCAAGGACAGGAACCCGGGGGTAGTGGGCTACGCTTCGCTCTTCGTCCAAAATTTGTCCCATCTCCGCGGACGGTAAATCCAACTGACGCTATCAGGCGTTAACTCTCATTGACCTGAAGATGAGTGCAATCGGGATTTATCGTCAGTCAGCTCCCGAGCAAAACGCCGATGAGCCGCGCTCATTCAGTCGTTATGAATGACGCTGACCTGCTTCCCGAACCCCTTCTCACCCGTCCATATTTTCAGCCATGAACGATCTTAAATTTGCCCTCCGCCAGTTCCAGAAATCTCCGGGATTCGCAGCCACCGTCATCCTCACGATCTCACTGGGCATCGGGGCGAATGTCGCGATCTTTACGCTCGTCCGCGCGATCCTCCTCAAGACCTTGCCGGTTGCCAATCCCACCAGTCTCTATCGTATTGGCGATCTCGACGACTGCTGCGTTAACGGTGGATTCATCAACGACAACGGCGACTTCGATCTCTTCTCCTACGACCTGTATCGCCATTTGCAGGACACCACTCCCGAGTTCGAACAGCTCGCCGCCTTCCAGTCCGGAGAAAATTTGATGAACGTCCGCGCCGGCAGCGCCTTGGCGAAGGCAGAGCGCACGGAATACGTCTCCGGTAACTACTTCTCGACGTTTGGTGTCGGCTCCTACGCCGGCCGCATGTTTCAACCCTCCGATGACGTCCCCGGCGCGGCGCCTGTTGCTGTCATCAGCTACGCAGCCTGGCAAGCTTCCCATGCCGGAGACCGGAACGTGGTTGGCTCGACGTTCTTCATCCAAAGCCATCCGGTGACGATTGTCGGCATCGCTCCACCCGGTTTTTTCGGCGACCGCATCGATGACACTCCTCCCGCCTTTTGGATTCCGCTGAACGCCGAGCCCATGCTTGAGGGCGAGACCACTATCCTGAAGGTAGCCGAATCGAATTGGCTCTATGTTCTGGGCCGCCTGAAGCCCGGGGTAACGCCCAAAGCGCTCGAAGCCAAGATTTCCGCGAGTCTTCGACAATGGCTGGCCACGCAATCGGCCTACACCGTAAACGGCCGCGATAAAGAAATTCCGAAGCAACACGTCATCCTCACTCGCGGCGCTAGTGGCGTCCAGAATCTGCAACAGGAAACCGGGGACGGTCTGCGCCTCCTGATCTGGATCTCCATACTTGTCCTGCTCGTTGCGTGCGCGAACATCGCGAATCTTCTGCTCGCTCGCGGGACCGCGCGTCGTGGCGAAACCTCGATCCGCACGGCTCTCGGGGCCTCTCGGTCTGTCCTGATTCGTCAGTTGTTGACCGAAAGCGTGTTGCTTTCAGTGGCAGGAGGAATCATCGGCGTCGGCATCGCGTATCTCGGCGCGCGTATGATTCTCACCCTGGCTTTTCCCGATGCGACCCAAATGCCCATCCAGGCCAGCCCGTCGCCGGTCATCCTCGGATTCGCGTTTCTCCTGTCGCTCCTAACCGGCGTCGTCTTTGGCATCGTCCCGGCGTGGATTTCGTCAAACGCCAGTCCCGCCGAGGCTCTGCGCGGTTTGAATCGCTCCACGGGCGACCGCTCACTTCTTCCGCAGAAAACGCTGATTGTGTTTCAGGCAGCCCTTTCTTTAGTCCTACTCGTATGCGCGGCCCTGATGACGCAAACGCTGCGCAATCTCGAACATCAGAACCTCGGCATGACTACCGCCAACCGCTACGTCATCCACTTCGATCCGATGGGAGCGGGATACAACCTCGAAACGATCGGAGCTCTCAACCAGCGGATCGAGGACGAATTCAAAGCTCTGCCCGGCGTAAAAAGCGCGGGCTTGGCGCTGTACAGCACGCTCGAAGGTAACAACTGGGGCGAATGGGTTTATATTGAAGGCCGTCCGGCGCCCGGCCCGGAGGAAAATCGGGGCTCATCCTGGGATCGCGTCAGCCCGCAATTCTTCCAGACGATCGGGCAGCCCGTCGTCCGCGGCCGGGGCTTTACCGATCTGGATACGGCCACCTCTGCCATGGTCGCCGTCGTCAATCAAACCTTCGTGAAGAAGTTTTTCCCCAACGAAGATCCCATCGGACATCACTTCGGAGCCTTCGATCAGAAATATGCCAATGACTACGAAATCGTTGGCATCGTCGCGGACGCCAAATACAACAATCCCCGCGATTCTGTCCGCCCAATGTATTTCCGCCCGATGACACAGTTCAATCGCAACATAATCGGGCGCAACTTCTTCATGGCCGAGAGTCGATCTGTCTATCCCAACTCCATAACCCTGCAATACGCCGGCGATGCCGCATCGCTGGAGTCGATGGCCCGCCGCACCTTCGCCAGTATCAACCCCGATCTAACTATAGTGAGCTTCAGATCGCTGGACTCCCAGGTTGCCAACAACTTTAACCAGGAACGCCTGATCTCGCGCCTCACCGGTCTGTTCGGTCTGCTCGCCCTGGCCCTCGCCTCAGTCGGCATTTATGGCATAACCGCGTACTCGGTTGCGCGCCGCACCAACGAAATCGGTGTGCGCATGGCTCTCGGAGCAAATCGCAGCAATGTCGTCTCACTGGTCATGAGCCGCGCTCTTCTGCTGGTCGCAGTGGGCCTTGCCGTCGGCATTCCGGTCGCGCTCGTCGGCGGATACTTGATCCGCACGCAACTCTACGGCGTGAAGGCGTATGATCTCGGAACGTTGATGCTGGCAGTCCTGGTTCTCTCAGCGTTCGCTGCCCTGGCTGGCTTCATCCCAGCCCGCCGCGCAGCCTGCATCGAACCGATGCACGCCCTAAGAATAGAGTAGACGAGAACGATTCGTGCACATCGAGGCGCATGACTTTGCCATTCTTTCGGGGAACTGCAGTCCAGACTGCGTGGCGGAGCAACTGGGATTCGAACCCCATTATCCGTTCACAACGCCGGTAGAGAATCGGGGCCAATGAGTGCAATCCGGATGTTACAACAGTTGACCTGTTAACGCGCCGCCAACTCCCCGGTCTTCATTGACTTGCCTCAAGTCTCCACCTACCATTCCCACTCAGTGTCCACGCCCTCCCAACCCGTGGGGCAGACGGTTTCCCATTACCGCATCGTTCGCAGGATTGGCGGTGGAGGGATGGGTGTCGTCTACGAAGCTGAAGATCTGAAGCTAGGTCGCCATGTCGCCCTGAAGTTCCTTCCCGACGATCTTGCCAACGACGCACAGGCGCTGAGTCGCTTCCAGAGGGAAGCCAAGGCCGCGTCTTCCTTGAACCATCCCAACATCTGCACGATCCACGAGATCGATGAGGATGGGAGAACCTTCATCGCGATGGAATTGCTGGAGGGGCAGACGCTACGGCACCGCATCGCAGGCAGGCCGCTGGAGATCGAAACAGTGCTCGATCTGGGCATCCAGATCGCGGATGCGCTGGACGCCGCACACGCCAAAGGGATCGTTCACCGGGACATCAAGCCGGCGAACATCTTCGTCACAAATAGGGGTCAGGCAAAGATTCTGGACTTCGGGCTGGCAAAGGTAACCCTCAAGCCAGAAAGCGCAGCCATGAGCGCAGCGACCATCGAGTCGGAGGAGCATCTCACCAGTCCTGGCAGTGCGCTAGGAACTGTCGCCTACATGTCGCCGGAGCAGGTGCGGGGGAAAGAACTGGACGACCGAACCGACCTGTTTTCCTTTGGCGCGGTTCTGTACGAGGCGTGTACAGGCACTCTGCCCTTCCGGGGCGACACCACAGGCGCGATGTTCGATTCGATCTTGAATCGAGCGCCTGTACCGCCAGTTCGAATGAATCCTGACACACCGCCGAAGCTGGAAGAGATCATCAACAAGTGTTTGGAAAAGGACCGCAACCTCCGATACCAGCACGCCTCGGACATTCGCACTGACTTGCAACGGCTGAAGCGCGATACTGGCTCCAGCCGCCACGCAGGGTCGGCCGCCCAATCCGTCCTCACCAGCAGCAGTTCCGTTGTTGCAGCAGCAAAGCAACACCAGTGGGGAATCGCGGCTGGCGTCATTGCCGCCGTCATCGTGCTCTGCGCGGCAGGCTTCGGAGTTTACTCCCTCTTGCATCGTCCTGCCGCAGCGCCTTTCCAGAAGTTCACGGTCACTCAAGTCACACAATCGGGCAAAGCTACACAAGCCGCCATTTCACCGGACGGCCGATATGTGCTCAGCGTGATGGATGACAATGGGCAGCAAAGCCTCTGGCTGCGCAACGTGCCCACAGGCAGCGATACCCAAGTCGTCACCCCATCGGATTCGTATTACGCGAGTCTCGCTTTTTCGCCTGACGGGAACTACATCTACTTCCGCAAAGCGCAGAACGCACTACACACCCATTGGGTTCTTTACCGCTCTCCGATATTCGGGGGCACACCGCAAGCGATTGTGGGAAACATCGACAGCGACATCTCATTTTCTCCTGACGGGCAGCGCATAGCATTCTTGCGCTGGAACAGCCCAGAGGTCGGCCAGTACCGAATCCTGACATCACCGGTAGCAGGCAACAGCGAGACCGTTTTGCAAACTGGGGTTGCGGCAGTCGAGCCACATTCCTTGGCATGGTCTCCAAGGAGTGATGAAATCTACTATTCGCTCTACTCGGAGCAAGGCCTCGGCGCGATTGACGCCTTAGACGTGAAAACGGCACGATTGCATCGCTTCGTCACTCTGCAGAGTCAGTTTCCATACGAAATCCACTGGTCGCCAGACGGAAACACTCTTTTTGCCGCTTACGGACAAGCAGGAGTGGATCGTTTAAGGGGACAAATCGGATTTCTACGCAGCACGGGCAAAGACATCGAGCCGATCACTCGTGACACTAACCACTATAGAACCCTTACTCTTTCCGCCGATGGAAGGACCATCGCCACGGTTCTGGCCAGAAGCTACGCCACAATCTCTGTGCTCTCCAAGACCGGACGCGATTTTGGGGAGCCTCGAACGCTGCTTTCGGGAACCAATGAATTTGATAGCTGGAGTTATTTGAGTTGGACCGCGGATCTCAATCTGATTGTTAGTAACCTCAAGAGCATAGTGAAATTGGCCGCCGACGGGAAGAAGCAAACTCAGCTTCTTGCCGACTCCGGCGCTCCGATCTTCGACTTCTCTTCTTGCGGCACTAATTACCTTGTTCTGACTTGGGGTTCTCAGGGCACGACCGCGATGACGGTCTGGCGTACGAACGCAGACGGTTCGAGTCCGTTGAAATTAACGGATGGAAAGCTTGACTGGTGGCCGGTTTGCTCGCTCGATCAGAAATGGGTGTATTACCTCAACTGGGATGTTAAGAAAATCTACCGCGTGCCGCTGGACGGCTCCGGCAAAGCCGAAACAGTGATCAGTGTCCCTCAAGATTACCTGGGCGGGCTAAGCATTTCGCCAGATGGCAAGAGACTAGCAGCCGCCGTCCACGGAAAGGAAGGGCAGGACGTTGTGGTCAAGATCGCTTTGTTTGATATCGGATCGCCGAGCCCTCCGCGAATGCTCGATGCGAGGCGCTGTTCGGGAGAGGTGCAGTTCACTCCAGACGGAAAGTCGCTAGCTTATGCGATCCGGGATAAAGGGGTGGACAACTTGTGGGACCAGCCACTAGACGGTTCTGCGGGACATCAGTTTACAGATTTTAAGTCGGAACAAATCTGGTCGTTCAGCTTGTCGTCTGACTCTAGGAAACTGGCTATTTTGCGCGGTCACTCCGATTCTGACGTCGTTCTTCTGCAAGAGTCCAATCCGTGAGGCTAGTTTACAAGCCATCTCTGCAGTCCAGACTGCGTGGCGGAGAGACCAGTCTGGGGCTAACCGCTCTCCGGGTGAATTCCCTGCTAACAGGGAAAAATACAGGGAATTTTCGATTTTCTGCGCTCAAAATTGCGCTCCTTTTTCTCCAAGCTGCACATTCTTCTAGAGAAAGTCCGGCAACGAGTGCAAATCGGAACAGGGAAGGAACAGGGACGTATCAGGGAAACAATTTCTCTGTTTGCAGGAATAACAGGGAATTTTCTTAGACCTGCTGATCCGCGACGGGTGTGAACCCAAAAAGCCTCCGCTGCTCGGTCCAGTTGAAGGGAATGTTCTTGTAGAGATGCTCGAACTTCAATGTTGCCGGCTGCCGTCCGTCCAGAATAGCCTCGACGATGTCCGGAGCCAGGAAGGCGCACGCAAGCACATTTCTGACGTAGTGCGGAGTCAGGCTGGCCTCTCGGGCTAGAGATTTGACGTTGACCACTTGCCCTTGAAGGATCTTCTCGTACCAGGAGTGTCCACGGGCAACAGCCTTAATCAGCGCCGGCCTGGGATGCGGAATGGCCGCCGTTGCGTGCGGCGGAATAACAAGATGAATTGCGCCGTCACGACCGCAACGCGTCCGTTTTACTTCAATGCTCAACGAGATCGTGTCGTCGAAGTTTTCGCGTTTCTTCTCAAGTAATTCATGGGCGATAGTGACTTTTTCGCCGCTCAGCGTCCGGCGTAGTTCGCTTCTTCCGAGCAGGATTTCAATGCCATCGCTACAAATGGTTATGTTGCGTAGGAAAGATACAAGCAGTTCTCGCAACTCACGTACATTGCCCGGTACGCACTTCGCCGCCAGCTTCTTGGCAGCGGCCAGCAGAACCTGGATAACACCAGGGCTCTCCTGAGGTCTGCTCAGGGCATCGAAAAGCTCGGCCTCCGATTGTAGAAACGCCTGAAGGCGTTCGATCACTCGAGTTTCTACCTCGTGTGCTGGTAGCCGTACCGAACCCGATGACGACTCAGACGCATTGTCGGCTGCTGGAGGAGAAACATAGTAACGATAGCGCCTGCCGCGCTTCACGGTAAACGATGGTGAGAACCGATTTCCTTTTGCATCTCTAATCAAACCGGTCAGCAGGCTCGAAGATCGTTCTTCGATCTCGCTTCGCCGCGTTTGCGCATTGCGGTCCAGACTCGCCTGCACCTTGTCCCATAAGTCTTTGGGCACGATGCCCTCGTGCTCTCCCGGATACCAATGATCGCGATGTCGGATCTCACCAATGTAAAGACGATTCCGCAACAGATAATAAAGATGGCCGCGGGCAAACGGCTGTCCTCCATGCCGGACACCTCTCGTCGTGGTCCAAATCTTGGTTGTGATATTCTCATGTCGCAGTCCGGCGGCCACCTTCCTAACGCAGCCCAGTTCGAGATAGAGATTAAAAATCCTGCGAACGAAGGTAGCCTCGTCGGGTTTGGGAACCAGCTTGTGATCCTTCAGAGCGTAGCCGAGTGGAATTGGGCCACCCATCCAGAATCCCTTCTTCTTCGAGGCTGCAATCTTGTCGCGAATCCGTTCGCCAGTGACCTCTCGCTCAAACTGCGCGAAGGACAGAAGGATGTTGAGCGTTAGCCGACCCATGGACGTAGTGGTATTGAACTGTTGGGTCACGGAGACGAACGAAACTCCGTTTGCATCCAATGCTTCGACGATCTTGGCAAAGTCGGCCAAGCTGCGAGTCAGCCGATCAACTTTGTAGACCACGATGACGTTGACCTTGCCAGCCTCGACATCTCTTAGAAGGCGTCTAAGCGCTGGACGTTCCATTGTTCCGCCCGAGAATCCTCCATCATCGTAATGGTCGGGTAGCGGTTGCCAGCTTTCCTGGCGCTGGCTCTGAATAAAGGCCTCACAGGATTCGCGTTGGGCATCTAGGGAGTTAAACGATTGCTCCAAACCCTCCTCGGAGCTTTTCCGGGTATAGACCGCGCATCGCAAGATCGATTTCTGCTCCATGGTTATCGAACCTCCTTGGGTTGGGTTGATTGGTCGCCTTTCAGCCCGAAGAACGCGGGGCCGGACCAGCGAGTGCCGGTGATCTGACGGGCTATCTTGGAAAGACTGGTGTACCGGATGCCTTGATATTCGTAGCCGTGGTTGTCGACGTTCACCATGTGGACTTGATCGCGCCATTGCCGAACCAGGCGAGTTCCTGGCTTTAGGGTCGACATCACGGAAATGCCGGTGTCCGAGTGGCTTTCAAGTGCTTTCGCAAGCTGGCGAAGACGAGAACGGGTCTTGATGCTGATGGGTCCGAACCGTTTTTCTTGGAGCCGGTAGGCCAAGAAGGGAAGCATTAGCTCTCGGCGCAGCAGGGGCGGAGGAGCCGTACCAAAATGACCTTTCCATAATTGATGGAGGGTAGCTTTATTGAGTTTTTCCAATGAATCAATTCCTTGGGCCTCGGGATCGTGCATAATGTCTCCGCTGACGCTGTAACATTGCCGCTTCCTTTGGGCAAAGAGTCAAGCGGAGAACGGGATTATGGCTCAGCCGGGATGACCCTACCCCGACATTGACCCTTCCTTGCCACTAAAATTCAAGTCCCATCTGGGGTTGCTCAAAAACTGGGAAAAATCCCGAATAAGCAGACAATTTTCTCTTTGCATCTCGAAACGTGAGTTTGTCCTAAATATGCGTGCGTACCTCCGGGAGGAAAACGTGGTTTCAAGAAATGAGCTCTACGCGTTGGTCTGGTCCGCGCCGATGGTCAAGGTGGCGAAGCAGTTCGAAATTTCCGGTAGCTACATGGCTCGGGTTTGCTGGAATTTACGAGTCCCGCGTCCGGAGCGGGGCTACTGGGCTAAGCTCGCTGTCGGAAAAGCGTCGGAGAAGCCCCCACTACCAGAGGCGCAGCCGGGTGACCAACTCAGCTGGACCCCGGGTGAAGTATTACAATCGCCGCCTCGATCCCGAGTTGTAGCAGTGCCAGCCCACCTTCCTCGGGAAAAATCGCCTCGTCAGTTTACAGGCATTCACGGATTGATTCGTGACGCGAAAGGAAACTACGATACCGGATACAAGGTGGAGGAAGGCCAGCACCTCAGGCCGTACAAGAGGCTGTTAGTCGACGTCACTGCATCCCGGGCTGGCCTCGATAAAGCCCTTGCCTTTGCAAGCGATCTGTTCAACGCTTTGGAGTCCACGGGCCACCGTGTACTTATCTCTTCACCAGCTGACAGGTTTACACGAGCCCACATCGATGAACGTGAGCCACTCCCCAAAAAGCCAGACGGTGAACATCACTACTACTGCAGTCGGCTGTGGTCGCCGCAGCGTCCCACAATCGTTTATGTCGGCTCGATCGCGTTTGGCCTGGCCATTATCGAAATGTCCGAAAAGGTCGAACGTCGATATGTAAACGGGCGGTACGTTCGCGAGTCTGATTACAAGCCTTCCAAAGCATCAGCTCGATTTATGGATCACAGTTGGACGACCACAAACGACATTCCTTGTGGCCGGCTTCGACTGGTCGTCTACGCGCCACACTCAGGAGTCTCCTGGTCGATCTTGTTCCAGGAGGGCAAGGATCGAGCGCTCACAATGGACATTCCCAAGATCGTGAAGTCAATCGAGAACTCTGTAGCAGTTGTGGTGGAAAAGATAAGAGAGGCAGAGCGGCAGGCTGAGATTCAGCGTCAACAGTGGGAGCAACGACAGGAGCAGTGGCGCCAGGAGGAGGACCGTCGTCGCATAGCTGAGTCGATCAAGGAGAGCCGCGAACAGCTCTCTAGAGTGATTGAGAACTGGGCAAGGGTCGTGAGCCTGGAGCAGTTCTTCGCAGGAGTCGAGAAGCGTATCCAGGACTTGCCGGAAGAGCGGCGGCA
Source organism: Candidatus Sulfotelmatobacter sp. (assembly GCA_030044775.1). Classification (GTDB taxonomy): domain Bacteria; phylum Acidobacteriota; class Terriglobia; order Terriglobales; family Acidobacteriaceae; genus Sulfotelmatobacter. Next base: position 16,016 of record JASICF010000125.1, read on the forward strand.
AGAAGTGCTAAAACGCCTCACGCTCGCCCGCGATTTTGTTGGCACGCAAGATCCGCTGGATTTCTTCCGTTCATGGAAGACGCCCGTTGAACGGTACATACCGTTATCAATGCGGCAGTCAACAGCGAGTGAGGCAGAGGGCTTTGAAGGTCCACGGTCCTGAGTTCCGGCGCATGTTATCAAGCCTAATGATCGCATTATCGATCGCGAATCTGGGAAATGTAGGGTTCGTGTTGTTATTCGCGTGGAAGCCGCGATCTTGTTGACTCTGCGGATCTAGGCTCCCCATACGCCAAGGCAAGTCTCCATGCAGCACGATGGCAATCTCGCGACCTTTAAATAGTTAGTGTCGGCGGGCAAGATCGCGGATCTGGTTAAGATAGCCGACGTAAATTGGAATCGGAATATCCGGGGAGTCACCATCGTTGAGGAAATGTTCAAGGCGGATCTCGACAGGAATCGAGATGACGACTTCGCGGAAGCGCTGCATCTGAAGATATTTCACGTGCCAGATTTCGAGCATGAGGGAGCGGAACTCTTCGCTGATGAACGGCATCTTGCGATCGGCTAGATAGATTGCATCAAAGTGCGACCGGGCGAGGGTAGCGCGGAGTGGGTCATCCGGAAGGGAGAAGGTGTAGACGAGGTGAAAGACATCAGCGAGGTCTCCCCAAATGACTTTTTCTTCGAAGGCAGTGAAGCGGAAGGGCGCGCCGGTGCGTCGCTGCGCGGCACGGACGTGCTCGCTGGGTTGAAGATTGTGCGTGGTGAGTTGGTCGCGAAACCAGCGAAAGCGATCGCGCTTGAGGTTGAAGCGCAAAAACTCGATCGCGTAGGCGTTCGGGAGGTAGAGGCCAGGATCGGCATCAAGGCGAGCAAGCCATGGCGTCCAACTCTGCTGCTCGAACGTGGTGAGAAGCGCGTTGAGGTCGGCCACGGTTATGTCTTCATGATATTTGACGGCTTGCCAAAAGTGCTCGGTGGAATCGTAGGTGGCGCCATAAAGCGGGATGCCTTCGGCGATTGGATACCAATTGGAAAGGACGCGAGCTGGAATAGAGGGAGCCGCACTCCAGCAATTGATTGCGTGTTTCCATTTTTGCTGCACGGCAACGAAGGCATCGACGTATCCGGCCGGAGTGGGTTCAGTGACTTGGGAGAGTGCAATGCGGAGCTCGTCTTCGGTGTGGGTGAAAAGCGTTTCGAAGGGTCGCTCGTCGATCATGGAGACGACACGACTCTCGACGCCCCGGCGCAAGAGTTCTCGGGCGAGTTGTTGCCGCTTGGCATCGTCGAAGGTGGAATTGCCGGGCCAGCGATGGGTTTGCGAATCGATGTAGGGAAACAGTTCAGAGAGAGAGCGGAATTCGATAAAACCGTGGATGGCGAAGTTGACGGGATGGCCGTCCTTGATGATGACAGTGGATGGAGTTACGAGAGCTTGAATCGAGATCTGCTGAGCGTGGAGAGCGGAACAGAAAAATGAGATCAAAAGCGTAGACTGAAGTAGTCGCGTACGCGATTTCATGACAACGGATAATGCCATTGCTGACGAGAAGGTTCAAGTTGTGCTCCGCACGGTCTGAAAGAGCCGAAGCTCGAAAATGGATGCCTCGAGTTCTGCCATTCCGTGATTGCGGAAGTGAGCTTCAACTTCAAGAGCGCTGAGATCGATAGATCAGGAATGTGAAAGTCATCCTTCCTCTGAAACCTGTAATCTCTGAAGGAGCGCTGGAAGACGTAGGAGCGTGTCAATGGTGTAGCTGGCCTTGGCGCTACAGGGGCCATCATCAAGGCTACGGTAACTAGAGCTGGACAGCCACACTGTCCGAATGCCGAATGCCTCGCCGCCAGCAATGTCGGAATTTAGCTGATTGCCGACAAAGAGCACATCCTCTTTAGTCAGCCCACAATGTGCGAGCGCGTACCGAAAGAACTCGGATGCCGGCTTGCGAGCACCTGCGTCGACGGAAGTGACCACCCATTGAAACAACGGACCAAATCCCGCTCGGTCCAGCCAGCCGCGAACTACGGCCTCCTGAGCCACACGCGTATTTGCCCAGAGAGCCAGCGGCAACGTCAATTGCGGCAGTACGTCAGCGACACCGGGCATCAAGTGAAGCGGACGGGTGTCGAGCGGGATGTGCTCGTCGCGGTGCTCATCCATCAGGGTGTGACCCCAATCGAATGCTATGGCCTTCAAGAGCATGCTTGCCGGTATTCTCTCTCAGCCGTACCTATCGATGGCAACCCCGCACAGTGGAAGGCTGGAGTCCGAGCAGAAGATTCTAGAGAATTCTCAGGCTGAGTTCGTAGAAAGCGCATGGCGATGGGGACGCGGAAGCAGCGCGAGAAGCAAGGGGACATCCGGATTGCGCGGCGCGTATACGACAGTCGTGCTTGGGTCGCAGATGTCAATTAGTTATTCAGCGAGCAGCTGGGAATTGGTAGCTCGCACCGCACCACCAAGCAACGGCGGATTTTGAGTCCCACTCCTGATTCTTTCTCACGCAGATTCAATCGCTTACGGTTTCCAAGTCGGGTAACCGTCGGCGTCTCCGAACCGCCTTCAGGCATAGTTACGGGCATATAACGCCATTCCAATTCATGCCCGCCTTTCTTAAAGGCTGTGGTAGAGTGTCGTCGAATGGAACGTGTGGCCCTGATTCGTGTCACTTGAGGCGGTCAGGGCCGTTTTGCGACTGCATTGCCTGCCCTGAAAAATGACTGACCGTTATCTTCAGTTCGCGAACATTGAAGAGCGCAGAAGC
>JASICF010000126.1 GCA_030044775.1 Candidatus Sulfotelmatobacter sp.
AAAATTTATCGCCGCGTCCGCCATGTCGAGCAGCAGTTGGAAAATGTGCGCCGGATCCGTGCCCAGCAGCGGCAGCGGCGCGAATCGGCCCCGGTAGCGACGGTCGCGCTCGTGGGATACACCAACGCCGGCAAATCAACTTTGTTCAACGCGCTTACTCGCGCTGGAGTTCTGTCTTCACCGAAAATGTTTGCAACACTCGATCCGACGATCCGCGCCATAACCTTACCCTCGAAGCGGAAAGTTTTGCTTTCGGATACGGTGGGTTTCATTCGCAATCTGCCACACACGCTGGTGTCCGCATTTCGCGCGACGCTCGAAGAGGTACAGCGCGCTTCGCTGATTCTCCACGTTTCCGACGCCAGCAGCCGGCTCTCCGCCGAGCAAGACGCACAGGTTGAGATTGTCTTGAAAGAACTTGAAGCGGAGAAGAAGCCTCGCCTGCGCGTGATGAACAAAGTCGATTTGCTGGATATCGAAGTAGCGGACGGATTAGTCAACCCCGGCCGTCGCGAGCGAGACGATGGCAATGGATCGGATGTGCTCTACGTTTCAGCGGTTGAGGGGACGGGGCTTGATCGCCTGCTGGAGCGCATTGACGCCGTTATTAGCGATGATCCGGTGAGCCGTGTCAAGCTGAGGATTCCCCAAAAAGAAGGCAAGATGCTGGCGGTGCTTGAGGCGAAGGCGCGGATCTATTCCCGCACGTACAAGGACGGCTCGGTGGAAATGGAAGTTGCTGCGCCCGAATCCGTGGTGCGGAGAGTGGCCGGATTTGTCGTCTGAGATCGAAAGCGCAAATTTAAATGGGCCGGCAACCAAGAAGCGGTGACATTCCTTGGCTATCGGCCCATTCGATCCTGAATTGGATCGGAGGTGATACTTACATGGTAAACCCGCCGGTGGGGAAGTCAAGCATTTGTTGCAGGTTTTTGCAGAGTGAAACTTGCGCTGCTTGCCGCCGGGGTTTTACATTCCCGTCCCGCACGCGGCAACGCTTGAAAAATCAACCGGTTGCGTTGACATAACCTCCTTCCCGCGTTTAGACTTTACAGTCCTTTATAGCCCTCATTTGCCCTGTAGCAATGGATCAAACATTACGACAATTAGGCGAACTACTGCTCGGATCGGTGCCTACCGTAGTTCTGCTGGCGTTGCTCTACGCCCTTTATGCGAGCATCGTACACAAGCCTCTCGCTCGCGTGCTTGCCGAACGGCGGCGAAAAACGGAAGGGGCCATCGAAAAGTCTCGGATCGATATCGCGGCCGCCGAGGTGCGCACCGCCGAATACGAAGACCGTCTGCGCGAGGCCCGCGCGACTGTTTTTCGAGCGCAGGAAGCTCGCCGCAAGGCGGCGCTCGACGCGCGCCACGCTGCCTTGAATCAGGTTCGCGAAAAGGCCCAGGCGGAGATTAACTCCGCCAAAGCAGGCATGGAAAAAGATCGCGAGGCCGCGCAGAGCGCGCTGCAGGGTGAGGCACAAGCGCTGGCCAACGAAATCGTGCGTCGCGTACTTGAGCCGGTTGCTTCGGCGGAATAGTTTTCAGCCGCTGCCGTGTTGGAGAACATGATTCGATCGCACGATCGCCGGCGAAAAAGCGGCGCTTGCGACAAAAATGAAATGAGCTGGCGAAGAATAATTCCGAGTGTTGGCCTGCTGCTGCTGATCCCATGCTTCAGCCGCTTGCCCGTGTATGCGCAGAAACAACCAGAGCCGGCGAAACCGGCGATGGAAAGGCCGCGAGGCCCAGGCCAGGAGTTGGCGCACGAAACCCGTGAAGCGGCAGGTGAGGAAACGGACGAAACAGCGCAGTTCAAGCAATCGCCCTCGGTTGCCTGGATCTCGAAGGTGACCGGACTGAGTCTGGGGAATGCCTATTTCTTCAGCGTATTGCTTAATTTCATTGTCGTTGCGCTGCTGATTATCTGGGCAGCCCGGAAATTTCTCCCGGGCATGTTCAGCGCTCGAACGGCAGCAATTCAGAAAGCCATGCAGGAGGCTCAAAAGGCCGGCGAGGAGGCGCGCCGCAGGTTGGCCGAAATCGAAAATCGCCTGATAAAACTGGACGGAGAAATCGGCATGATGCGCAATGCCGCGGAGAAAGAAGCCGCGGCTGAAGAAGCACGCATTCAGGGGGCGGCGGAAGAAGATGCGCGGAAGATCGTCGAAGGCGCGCAGCAGGAGATCGCGGCGGCGGCCAAAGCCGCGCGCCGACAACTCACCGCTTATGCCGCCGATCTTGCCGTGGGGCTCGCGCAGAAGCAGATTCGCATCGACCCTTCCCAGGATCAGAAGTTGTTGCGGAACTTCGCGGGGGAACTGGGCGCCTCGGCGAACTCGCACGAAATCTCTGGAAAGGACGGGCATTAAGCCATGGCGTCTGTCGCGGGCAGCTATTCACGGGCATTCGCAGACATCGTGATGGACGATCACCTCAATGCCGACGGGTGCGTCACGGAATTGCGCACCATAGCAGCCTTGCTTGACCAGAATGTCGGGTTGCGCCGGGTATGGGAGAATCCGGCTGTTCCCGTCGAGCAGAAGCGCAACTTGCTCGACGTAATCGCAAAAAGAGACGGCATATCGAAGCCGGTAAGAAATCTGGTTGCTGTTCTGATCGATCACCGGCGTCTTCATTTCTTGGATCGAGTCATCGACCAACTTGAAAAGGAACTCGACGCACGGCGTGGGTTTGCGGAGGCGCAGATCGTCAGCGCCCGTTCGCTGAACGATGCCGAGAAACGCCAATTCGAGACTCAGGTGGGAAAACTCACCGGCAAGAAAATTCGTGCCCGCTACGGACAAGATACGTCGCTGCTCGGCGGCGCCGTCGTCCGGATCGGCAGCACGATTTACGATGGCTCGGTGAAAGGTCAGTTGGAAAGGATTAAAGAAGCGATTAGCGGTTAGCAGTTGGCGCTTGGTGATTTTCCGCGTTCGACGGACCAAGAACCAAGTGCCAGGCGCGAACTGCGACAACAAAAAGCTGACAGCCGATGGCTGAAAGCTGAGAGCTGATATGGCCCAAATCAAAGCAGACGAAATTACACAACTGATTCGCGAGCAGATCGAGAATTACGAATCGAAGATCTCCGTGGATGAAACCGGCACGGTCATCACGCTGGGCGATGGCATCGCCCGCGTCTATGGTCTCGACAAAGTGATGGCCGGCGAACTTCTTTCGTTCCCCCACGGTGTCGCCGGAATCGCCATGAACCTGGAAGAAGACCAGGTGGGCGTGGTTTTGCTCGGCGAATACACTGAGATCAAGGAAGGCGACGAGGTGAAACGCACGGGCCGCATCATGAGCGTGCCCGTGGGCGATGCCATGATTGGCCGCGTCGTCGACTCGCTCGGTCGGCCGATCGACGACAAAGGCCCAATTTCCACCGACAAGTTCATAGCTCTTGAACGATTGGCTCCGGGCGTCATCGATCGGCAGCCGGTGCGCGAGCCGATGGCAACCGGACTGAAAGCCATCGATAGCATGATCCCCATCGGCCGCGGCCAGCGCGAACTGATCATCGGCGACCGCCAGACCGGAAAGACTGCGGTTGCGCTTGACACGATCATCAACAGCAGAGGCAACGACCTGATTTGCATCTACAACGCCATCGGACAAAAACGCTCGTCGATTGCTCAGGTGGTGAAGATTCTCGAAGACTACGGCGCGATGGAGTACACCATCGTCGTTGCCGCATCCGCTTCCGAGCCAGCGCCCATGCAGTACATCTCACCGTATGCCGCGTGCGCTATCGGCGAATATTTTCGTGACAGCAAGCGGCACGCTCTTGTTATTTACGACGATCTCTCGAAGCATGCCGCTTCGTATCGCGAAATTTCGCTGTTGCTGCGGCGTCCTCCCGGCCGCGAAGCTTATCCGGGAGACGTTTTTTATCTTCACTCGCGTTTGCTGGAGCGATCGGCGAAACTGAGTGACAAGAACGGCGGAGGTTCTCTGACGGCTCTGCCGATCATCGAAACTCAAGCCGGCGACGTTTCGGCATACATTCCGACGAACGTCATTTCCATCACCGACGGCCAGATTTATCTGGAAACGGATTTATTCAACCAGGGCGTGCGTCCGGCAGTGAACGTAGGTCTGTCGGTGAGTCGCGTCGGCGGCAGCGCGCAGATCAAAGCCATGCGGCAAGTCGCCGGCTCCTTGAAACTCGAACTCGCTCAATACCGCGAGTTGGCCGCTTTCGCGCAGTTCGGCAGCGATCTCGATAAAGCTACCCAAGCGCAACTGAATCGCGGCCAGCGCCTGGTCGAGATTCTGAAGCAGGGGCAATTTTCGCCGCTACCGTTCTCCAAGCAAATTTTGATTATTTTTGCGGGCACGGGTGGTTTCCTCGACGACATGCCAGTGTCTGAAGTGCGTGCCTTCGAAAAAGAACTTTACGAATACGGGGATATGACCAACCCCCAGTTGTTACGCACCATCATGGAAAAGAAGGTTCTCGATGATGGACTGAAAGGGCAGATGGCCGAGGTCGTCAAACAAGCAAAGCAGCAGTTTTTGGCGAGCCGGGAAGCGGTTGCCAAGTAATTGGCTTAGCATTTGGCACTTGGCATTTAGCCATAACAGTTTGTGGCGAGTGCCAACATAAGCCCGCACGGTGGCCAAATGCTTGCTAAGTACCAAGTGCTATGTGATTAGCAGCGGTTAATTCATGCCGAACATTCTCGACATCCGTCGCCGCATTCGCAGCGTGATCAACACGCGGCAGATCACCAAAGCCATGAAGGTGGTTTCCGCCGCGAAGCTGCGCCGCGCGCAGGATCGCACGCTTGCGGCGCGTCCCTATGCGCAAATGCTGACGAATGTTCTGAAGTCGCTGGTGGCGAGAACTGAGATCTACGATCCGGAGACCGGCGAGCCAAAGCACCCCTTGCTGGCAGAGCGGCCGGAGAAAACCGCTCTCCTGATTGTGGTCACCGGCGACAAGGGGCTTGCCGGCGCCTTCAGCGCCAACATTACTAAGGCAGCTTCCAGGTTTCTCGAATCGAAGGCCGGGAAGAATATCGATATCGAAGCGATTGGACGAAAGGGCCGCGATTTCCTGCGAAGGCGCTATCCGGCTGCTCCGGTGCAGACCCGCAGTCTGGCGGAAGCCGAAGAATCGCCCGAAACCGAACCCGAACGGAGGGAGCGCGCGGGCGCCATACAAATTACCGGCGAGCACATAGGCATTTTAGGAAAACTGGAGTTTTCGCAGGCGCGCAATTTGGCAGACAGCGTAATCGAGCGCTACGAGCGCGAGGAGATCGATTCGGTCTACGTAGTTTTCAACGAATTCAAATCTGTCATTGCTCAGCGGCTGGTGGTTGAACAGATTCTACCGATCAAAGAAATTGGCGAACAAACGATTCGTCTAACGGAAGAGTTGCCGGAAGAAGAACGCAAACGAGCAAAAGAGGCGGCGATCAGCGCCGGAGTCGGCATGCGCGAAAGCCGCAGTGACGACTCGGAAGCGTTTGGCACCGCTCAGGTCGACTACATCTACGAACAGCCGCCGGCTGAGCTGTTTCGGGCTCTGCTTCCGAAATATGTCGCGATCCAGATTTTCAGAGCTCTGCTCGAATCGATTGCAGCCGAGCACGCGGCACGCATGACCGCAATGGATTCGGCGACGAACAACGCCACGGACATGATCGATTCCCTGACCTTGGCGATGAACCGAGCCCGGCAGGCGAAGATCACCAAAGAGATCATTGAAATTGTCAGCGGCGCTGCAGCGATGTGAAGAAGCTGTGAGCTTTGAGCAATGAGCTCTGAGCAGACAGCGCTGTAACAGAAATCGAATGGAAGGTTTGAAGAGCTGAATGCCGAGTGCTGGCCGCTGATCGGTTTGCTCATCGCTCATGGCTCACAGCTCATAGCCAATATGGAAAATATCGGACATGTCATTCAAATCGCGGGACCGGCAGTAGACGTGCAATTTGAAGAAGGCCACCTGCCGCCGATCTATGAAGCGCTGCGCGTGGTCAGCGACGGTTTCAACGTGCCCAACCCGATCAGCGTAATTCTCGAGGTGCAGCAGCATCTTGGGGAAGGCCGCGTGCGTTGCATCGCCATGGAGGCCACGGAAGGCATGGTCCGCGGGATGAAGGCCATCGATCAGGGCGGACCAATCTCGGTTCCCGTCGGCCGCGGAACGCTGGGGCGCGTCATGAACGTAATCGGCGAGCCTGTGGATCAACTGGGTCCGGTCGAATACAAGGAACGACTGCCGATTCACCGCGAGGCTCCTGCTTTCGACGAACAAGCGACGACCGCCGAGATGTTCGAGACGGGAGTCAAGGTCATCGATCTCATCCAGCCATTCCTAAAGGGCGGCAAGATCGGACTATTCGGCGGAGCCGGTGTTGGCAAGACCGTCGTCATCATGGAACTCATCAACAACGTCGCCAAGCAGCACGGCGGTTATTCCGTATTTGCCGGTGTTGGCGAGCGCACTCGCGAAGGCAATGACCTGTGGCTCGAGATGACGGAATCTGGCGTGATTAAGCCCGGCAAGCCGGCGGAATCGAAAGCTGCGCTGATTTATGGCCAGATGACCGAGCCGCCCGGAGCGCGCCTGCGCGTGGCGCTTACCGGACTTACGGTAGCCGAATATTTCCGCGACGCAGAAGGCGCCGACACCCTGCTCTTCATCGATAATATTTTCCGCTTCACCCAGGCCGGTTCGGAGGTTTCCGCTCTTCTGGGCCGCATGCCGAGCGCCGTTGGCTATCAGCCGAACCTCGCAACCGAGATGGGTGAATTGCAGGAGCGGATTACTTCTACGAAAAAAGGTTCGGTCACTTCGGTGCAAGCGATTTACGTTCCGGCCGATGACCTGACCGATCCGGCTCCGGCAACGACATTCGCTCACCTCGACGCGACCACGGTGCTCTCCCGCGCCTTGACCGAGATTGGAATTTATCCCGCCGTTGATCCCTTGGCCTCAACATCGCGCATTCTCGATCCGCGCATTGTGGGCCAGGAACATTACGATGTCGCGCAAGCGGTGAAGAAGACGTTGCAGACCTACAAAGATTTGCAGGACATCATTGCAATTCTCGGCATCGACGAATTGAGCGAAGATCAGAAGCTCACTGTCGCCCGGGCCCGGAAGATTCAGCGATTCCTGTCGCAACCCTTCCACGTCGCCGAACAGTTCACCGGTGCGCAAGGGCGTTACGTGAAAATCGCCGACACGGTAAAGGGCTTCAAGGCGATCGTCGAAGGCAAATACGACGATATTCCCGAGCAGGCGTTCTACATGAAGGGTCCGATCGAGGAAGTGCTGCAAGCGGCCGAGAAGATGAAGGCAGCAGCGTAAGAGGCAGGGATCAGTGGTTAGTGGCCAGGGATCGGTAAAACTTGATCTGCTGGCTCGTGACCACCGATCGCTGGCTACTGACGACTAACCCAATGGCTGATACATTCCAACTCGAAATCGTAACGCCGGAAAAGAAGCTCATCGATACGGCGGCCGAGGAAATTCAGATTCCCGGGAAGAACGGTTATCTCGGCATTCTGCCCGGCCACGCTCCGCTCATCACCGAACTCGGGGTGGGAGAAATCAAATTTCATGCGAGGGGCGAACAGCAGCGACTCGCGGTGGCGTGGGGATTTGCCGAAGTGTTGCCTGGCAAAGTAACCGTCCTTGCGGAAAGTGCCGAGAGGCCCGACGAAATCGATGTAGAGCGTGCTCGCAAGGCCAAAGAACGCGCCGAGCAGCGGCTCGCCAGCGGCGACACGAACGTGGATGTAGAGCGCGCTCTCAATGCAATCCACAAGGCTGAGACGCGGCTGGAAGTAGCCGAAGAGAAATCTTAGTTGCCTCTAGATTCTGTTCTTCCGGTTCTGCCGAGGAGACCATGCAACGTTCTCTGGTTCTATTCTCGTGTTCGGCATTCCTCTTGCCGTTTGCCATTCTCTTATCCGCTCAAGAGAAGAAATCTGCGCAGCCCTCGGATTCTCCCCGCGCCGTGCCCAATTCGCCAGAAGTTCATGACGATGGGAGCGTGACTTTTCATGTAGCCGCGCGCTATGCGAAAGACGTCAAACTTGAGCGTGAAGGCGCAGAACCAATTGAAATGCAAAAGGACGCCCAGGATATCTGGAGCGTGACGACAGCCCCACTCCCACCCGATTACTATGGATATTCATTCACCATTGATGGGGTGCGCACGCTCGACGCCTCCAATCACTCGCTGGTTCCTAACCTGCTTACGCCCGAAAGTTCCGTTCACGTTCCTGGCCCGTCGTCGCTTCCGTGGGAGATTAACGAAGTGCCGCGGGGGACAATTCATCGTCATTTCTATAAATCCGTTGTTGCCGATGACGAGCGCGACTACTACGTCTATACTCCGCCCGCTTACGAAAGCTCGACACAGAAGTATCCGGTGCTTTATCTCCTGCATGGGTTTAGCGACGATGCCAGTGCATGGATCGCCGTCGGCCGCATGAACGTGATCTTCGATAACCTGATCGCCCAAGGCAAAATCAAGCCCATGATCGTGGTTATGCCTCTCGGCTACGGGACGATGGAGATGATTCGTTTGCGCTCGGAAGCGTGGAGCCATGAAAATGTGCGCGATGAGAATTTTAAGAAGTTTACAGAAAGTCTTTTGACCGAAGTCATGCCGCAGGTCGAAGGCCAATACCGCATCGTGAAAGACCGCAACAGTCGCGCGATTGCGGGGCTCTCGATGGGTGGTTCTGAATCTCTCCTTACCGGT
>JASICF010000127.1 GCA_030044775.1 Candidatus Sulfotelmatobacter sp.
GCATCGTTGATGGTTTTGAAAACATACAGCGAAACCGGCTCGGCATCTGTCTCATGACGCTTGGGAGCGTCACCGTTGCCCGACGCGGCCGCTTCTCCCTGTACCCATTCGTGCTCGGAAGGCGCAGGCGTGTAATCGACAATGAAATCCATCACGCGGTCCGCGCCGATATTTCCTAATCCGGATGCAAAGATCACTGGAAAAATTTTGTCTTCGCGAATGGCATTGTGCAGCGCTGGAATCAGATCCTCCTCGCCCAGCGTTCCCGCTTCGAAGAATTTCTCCATCAGCTTGTCGTCGCCTTCGGCCACAAGTTCGACCAGCTTCTCATGCGCCGACTGCGCCTGGTCTTTCAAACTCGCAGGAATTTCGGTTTCTTTTCCCTTACCGTTCCCGCCGAGCTCATAGACATACGCTTTCATGCGCACCAGGTCGATCACGCCGGACAGATTTTTCTCGCTTCCAATCGGCAACTCGATGGGAATCACATCACGGCCGAAGGCCGCCGTTAACGATTCCAGAACGCGCTCGGCATTCGCTCGATCGCGGTCCATGCGATTTACCACGATTAACCGTGGCGTCTTGAATTCTTCGCAGTCGTTCCAAACCTTCGACGTGACCACCTCGACACCCGCCACGCCATCGACAACCACAATTGCCGCATCGACCACGGGCAGAACCAGCTTGGCTTCGTGAACGAACATATTGAAACCAGGAGTGTCAACGATGTTGATCTTCGTCTTGTCCCATTCCACGTAGGCCGTCGAAGCGGCAATCGACATTTTGCGAAAGATTTCCTCCTCGTCATAGTCGGTAACCGACGAGCCATCGTCCACACGGCCCAGCCGCGGCGCCGTTCCAGCCGTATAAAGCATGGCTGAGACCAGCGTGGTTTTGCCGGCCTTGCCGTGGCCGACAACTGCGACATTGCGAATGTTTTCTCCAGAATAGACTTTCACGAGTAGGCTCCTTCGCAGGCGTGCAAAGCGGAAAGGCCCAGAAGAGGATTAGTGCCGTATGCAGGCCAGCCCAACAACACCCGCCAAAACCTAGGATGCTAACACGCTTGAAAGCGCCGTCTCAACTGCGGGAGCGCCTTGGATCAATGCAGCCGATTCCCCGGGCATTTCTCCGAAGAAATCGCGCCTGGGGGCCGCATGAGCCGGTGAGAGTGTCAAAAAGGGAACATTCCTGCTTCGTTTCGGACCGATAAACTCCACGCGGAAGCTGAACCCCTGTTAGGCTTGAGGGAATTTCACTAAGCATGAAGGCTCCTACGCTCACGCCATTCTGCGGCTCATGACCAGACTACTTCGTTTTTTTCGTCCCTCGCACCAGCACTCGGCGCTCTCCGCAACGCTGCTGATGATGGGCACAGTCATGCTGTCGCGCGTAATCGGCTATGTTCGTGAAGCCTACATCGCGTATGCCTTCGGGGCCGGACCGCAGACCGACGCTTACGTTGCCGCATTCACTCTTCCCGACTGGCTCAACTACATTGTCGCCGGGGGCGCAGCTTCGATTACTTTCATCTCGATCTATACCCGATTTCTTGCTGCCAAGCGCGATGCCGACGCGAAGAAGACCTTCTCGGTCGTTATCACGGTGATGACCGCAGTGATGCTCGCCGGTACGGTACTAACAGAGATTCTTGCTCCGCAGTTTGTCCGCTGGATGTTTCATGGCTTTTCACCGGCGCAGATCGATCTGACTGTGCATCTGACGCGCATCCTTTTGCCCGCGCAGATCTTTTTCTATGTTGGCGGTGTGGTCAGTGCCGTGCTCCTGTCGCATCGCCTGTTTCTTTTTCCCGCTCTTGGTCCGCTGCTCTACAACGTGTTCATCATTTTTGGAGGGGTAGTAGCTGGACGCGCAATCGGAATTTCGTCGTTGGCTTATGGAGCGCTGGCCGGCAGTGTAGCGGGACCATTTCTTGCCAGCGTGATCGGCGCAGTGAAGATCGGCACGGGATATCGTCCCTCGTTCGATATCACGAACCCCGCTTTCCGCGAATGGGTTCGGCTATCGATTCCGTTGATGCTCGGGGTTTCTCTGGTCACCGCCGACGACTGGATTCTCCGGCACTATGCCGCGAGCGGCATCGGTGATATCGCGCGTCTGAATTACGCTAAGCGGCTGTTCGCCGTGCCAATTGCCGTTCTGGGTCAGGCAACCGGACAAGCCTCACTCCCGTTTTTCGCGCGTCTGTTCAACGAAAAACGGCTGAAGGAGTTTGCCAGCACGGTGAACGATTCCGTCTATCGAGTGACCGCCGCTTCCTTTCTTGCAACCGCGTGGATGATGGCCGCCGCTTTCCCTTTCATCGACCTCGTCTACCGGCGCGGACGATTTCTGCTTTCCGACACGCAAACGACGGCCATTTATTTTTTCTGGTTCTCGCTCTCGCTGGGCTTGTGGTCTGCGCAAGCGCTTTACGCCCGCGCTTTCTACGCCGCCGGCGATACCCTCACGCCGATGACTGCGGTCACGGTCATCACCGCCGCTTC
>JASICF010000128.1 GCA_030044775.1 Candidatus Sulfotelmatobacter sp.
GCGTTATCACTGGAACAAGAGGACCGAGGATAGTCTCAAGAAAAGCCTCGAGTGCTTTAACCTGGCAGTGGAGACCGACCCGTCATGCGCTCTCGCTTACGCCGGTGTGGCCGACACGTACGGAATGCTTGTGTGGAACATGATGCTTGCACCGCGCGACGGCCTTCCCAAAGCCAAAGCTGCGGCCACAAAGGCGCTTGGCATCGACGGGGAACTGGCTGAGGCTCATTCGTCGGTGGCATTCGTAAAGTTGTTTTACGAGTGGGATTGGCATGGCGCTGAGCGGGAATTCCAGCGCGCCATCGAGCTGAATCCAAACTATGCGATGACCTGGCAATGGTATGCCATGGAACTCGCAGCCTTAGGTCGCCATGAGGAGGCGCTTCGCGAAACCGACCGGGCCTTGCAACTCGATCCTCTGTCGATGTCGATCAATACGACCACAGCGCTTTTGCTTTATCTGGTTCGCGATTATGAGCACGCATTGGGTCAAATTCGAAAAACTCTAGATCTGGATGCCGGTTTCTTTCCTGCACACTTCGTCCGCGGATGCATTCTGCAACAACTCGACCAGCGGGAGGAAGCAATCAAAGAACTTCAGGAGGCGGTGGAGCTGTCGCACCGGCTGCCGCTTTTCCTCGGTGCATTGGGACACGGCTACGCGTTTTTCGGCGAAACCGAAAAGGCCCGCGAGATTCTCCAGGAACTTCTGACCATGCGCGAGAACAAATATGGTTCATCCTATTGCATCGCCGAGATCTACCTCGGGTTGGGCGAAATCGACCATGCCCTGGATTGGCTGGAGAAAGCCTGCGATGAACGGGCTACCTGGATGATTTTTTTGAAAGTCCACCCTATCTTTGAGCGGCTTCATGCGGAGCCAAGGTTCGCAGACATCCTGAGGCGCATGGGTTTGCAATCTGGCGGTGCGCCTCAGGTCAAATCTGCGTGAGCTGCTCAGCAGCTCGTCCACCGCACAGCCTTATAATCTCTGCGATGGAAAATGCTCCCTCATCCTCAGTGGCAGTCCGCCTCGACCGGCAGAACCCTTACCTCCGCCTGCTTTGCATCAATATTTTTGTCCGCGATCAGGATCGCAGTCTCCGTTTCTACGTTGACCAGCTTGGGTTCGGGCTGGTGGTTGACGAAAACTATGAATCCGGGGGGCGCTGGCTCGCGGTCGCGCCTCCCGACGGCAATACCGTTCTCGCGCTCATCACTCCCAAGCGCAAGTCCGAAGACTACAAACTGATCGGCCGTTCCAAGCACGCGGTGCTGGTCACCGAAGACGTGGTTGCGAAGTTCGACGAATGGAGCAAGCGCGGCGTTCGCTTCCATCATCCTCCGCAGACCACGCTCTGGGGCGGTATCTTCACCCGCTTCGACGATCTCGACGGCAATTCGTTTACCCTCGTTGGCCGCGACGATTTCGTTCGCGAAATCGAGGCGGAGCGCCGCGCCGCAACCGAAAAACTCGAAGCCGAACGGCGCACCGCCCAAGAATTGGACATCGCCAAACGCGTGCAGGCCCGGCTTTTTCCGCAAAATCTGCCGCCGCTGAAGACACTGGATTACGCGGGTGTGTGCATTCAGGCGCGCGACGTGGGCGGCGATTATTACGACTTTCTTAATCTCGGCAAGTCGCGGCTCGGGCTGGTGATTGGCGATACTTCGGGCAAAGGAATCGGCGCTGCGTTGCTGATGGCGAATCTGCAGGCGAATCTCCGCAGCCAGAGTGCGATCGCCATGGAGCATCCGCAAAGATTCCTGCAATCGGTGAATCAGCTTTTCAGCGAGAACACAACCGATAGCGCTTACGCCACTCTTTTTTTCGGTGAATATGACGATCGCTCGCAGCGCCTGCGCTACGCCAATTGCGGCCATTATTCACCGATCCTCTTGCGTCAAGATGACACCGTGGAGCGGCTGAATTCGACGGGAACTGTCCTGGGACTGTTTTGTGAATGGGACTGTGCGGTTGAAGAGTGCACGATCCGGCCCGGAGATCTCTTGGCGTTGTACACCGACGGAATCACCGAAGCGTTCAGCTCAGACGGAGAAGAATTCGGTGAGCAGCGATTGATCGAAGCGTTGCGGCGAAATTGCAATCAGACGGCGCAAGGGATGCTGGCGGAAATCCTGGAAGAGGTGCAGGCGTTCAGCGAAAACAAGCAGAGCGACGATATCACGCTGGTTGTGGCGAAATGCCGAAGCTGAGACTAGGTACTGGGGTTAGATCGTGCTGACCCAGTACCTGAGACTACCGGAGTTTGACCCTCCCAACCGCCTTCTTTAGACTGAAATATTCACTTCATCCGTAAGACCCAACTTTATGCCAGATAGCATTCATATCAAGCTGCCCGATGGGAGCGTGAAGGACGTTCCCAAGGGAACGACTGCGCTCGACGTTGCCAAATCGATCAGCCCACGGCTGGCGGATGCGGCCCTGGTGGCCCAGATATCTTCCAATGGCGACCAGGCGGGCGAGGGCGCCCGTCCCACGCTGATCGACTTAACCAAGCCGCTCGAAAAAGATACGGACCTCCGCCTGCTCACTGAAAAGGACCACGAGGCGCTCGAGGTTTACCGGCATTCATCCGCGCATTTGCTGGCGGCGGCGGTGCTAGAACTTTTTCCCGAGACCAAGCTCGGCCATGGTCCGGCTACGGAGAGCGGATTTTTCTACGACTTCTACCGGCCGACTCCATTCACGCCGGAGGACCTCGAAGAAATCGAAAAGAAAATGCAGGAACTGGTGCAGCAAAACATTCCTTACGCGCGCGAATTTTTGCCCCGCGACCAGGGACTCGCCGAGTTCAAAAAAGAAGGCGACTTCATGAAGTGCCATTTCATCGAGCAGTTCACCAAGCCCGATGAAAAAATTTCAATTTACCGGACCGGCAAGTTCATCGACTTTTGCCGCGGCCCGCATATCCCGTCGACTGGAAGGATAAAAGCGTT
>JASICF010000129.1 GCA_030044775.1 Candidatus Sulfotelmatobacter sp.
GCGTCACCGACGCCTGCCGCATCAGGTTCTTCTGCGACCACTTCCGACGTAACCACCAGCGGCGGAACCGAGAATGCCGTGCCCTTGTTCACCACCTCGACGAACATCCAGAATTCGATTCTCGTGCAGAGTGGGAGAGCGGCGATCAGTGTAGCCGGCAAACTGAACCTGCCAGCGACCGGCATTGCCACATCATCTGCGGGCAAGGATTCGCAGGTGCAAACCCTCGTGGCATCCTCGTACAACAGCAGCACGAGTGCGGCGGTGACGCAGACCTTCCAGTGGCAAGCTGAGCCTGCAGGCAACGACACGTCGTCACCATCAGGCAGCCTCAACCTGCTGTTCGGGTCGGGAACGACAACTCCAGCCGAGACTGGCCTTAATATCGCCAGCAACGGTCTGATCACTTTCGCCACCGGGCAGACATTTCCCGGAACCGGCGATGGCACTATCACCGGCGTGACCGCGGGAACGGATCTCACCGGCGGCGGCACCAGCGGCAATGTGACGCTGAACGTCAACACCTCGGCGCTCAACTCCACCTACGCGCAACTGGGCGCGGCCAACACCTTCACCGGCAATCAGGCGATTACCGGCAATCTCACCGACACCGGCAACATTACAGCCACCGGGTCGATCAGTGCCGCTTCGGAGACCGTTACGAGTACCACCGGGACCGCAGTGAATGTCACCGGTCTGATCCAGGGCTTGTACGTAACCGCGACCGCGACAACCGATCCCGTTGCCGTGAACGCGGCCACATCGAACGGCACCGCTGTCTACGGGCAAGACAGTGGGACCAATTCCACCTCGACTGGCGTTCTCGGTCTCTCGTCAAGCCCCACCGGGGTTGGCGTTCTGGGTGAGGCCAACAACTCCAGCAGCTCTTCTCAAGGCGTCGGCGTTTACGGCACCAGTGCCAGTCAGACAGGGATTGGCGTGGAAGGGCGGGCTAGCGCAGCCAGCGGAGAGTTTGGCATCGGCGTTTACGGCACGGCCGCGAACCTTCTTGGGATTGGCGTAGAAGGAAATGCCACCGGCGCTTATGGGTTGGGAGGCCTTTTCTACGGCGGGCCGTCGGGATCCGCGTCCGGGGGCAGCGGCTTGCTGGCGTATGGAGGCGCCGACACGAGCTCCGCAGGGTACGGTGCAGGCAATGGCGGCACCCTCCAGGGAGGGCTCTCCGCCAATGGACAGGGAGGGGACGGACTTGACGCTTACGCGGGCGGCACCAATTCGAGTACACAGACCGGCGGAAATGGCGTCCTCGCGTTTGCGGGAATCGGCGCTGGCTATGCCGACGGCTTTCCCATTGCCGGCGTCTCCGCGGTCGGGCCGTACTCGGGAACATCATCCGGGAGCGATGGACCGGGCGTTTTTGGAAGCGACAGCACGATGAGTAGCACTGGGGGCGGTTATCTCGGTTTTGATATTGGGGTCTGGGGCGACGCGGGGCAGGGACAATACGGCGTCATCGGCACGGGAGAGAACTCTATTGCAGTACTCGGCGAGAACAACTCAAGTTCGCGCCCTGCCTTATCGGCGCAGAACCAATCCTCCTCCTCGACCGCGCAAGCCATCGTGGCCTCTGACTCGTCGTTGTCAGAAGCCATCGCCATCATCGGCGGCACCGGCTGCAGTGGCACGATGGGCATACAGTTCGCCCTCGGCGGTATGTCTTCGAACTGCGAGAACTACACACTGCAGGGCGACGGCAGCGGCAACACCTATCTGAACGCCAGCGGTTCCGGCAAAATCGTTTTCCGTATCAACAACGGAAGCAATCCTTCGCCGATGGCTGTGAACAACAACGGCTCGGTGACCATCGGCACGTTGGACGTAACGAATTCGCTGACTAAGCCCTCCGGTTCATTCAAAATCGACCACCCGCTCGATCCGGCGAACAAGTATCTCTACCACTCCTTCGTCGAATCGCCCGACATGATGAACATTTACAACGGCAACATCGCCACCGACGGCGAAGGCCTGGCGACAGTGACCCTGCCGGATTGGTTCGAAGCTCTCAACAAAGATTTTCGCTATCAACTGACGGTGATTGGTCAGTTTGCCCAAGCCATCGTCGCGCACAAAATCGAGAACAATCAATTTCAGATCAGAACCAGTTTGCCGAACGTCGAAGTTTCGTGGCAGGTCACGGGCATTCGCCAGGATGCCTTTGCCAACGCCCACCGCATCCAGACGGAAGTCGAAAAAGCTCCGCAGGATCGCGGGCACTATCTGCATCCGGAACTTTTTGGCGCGCCGGAAACGGCACGCATCGGCTACGAAGCGCCGTCAGTATTGGCGCCGGCCGAAGTGAGGTCGGCAGATGCCTCGGCCCCGCATCATGGCGCGATCACGCGGCGCACGCCTCCCATCCAACACCGGCCACTGCCCGCGCCGCGAAAACTTCCCGCGGTTCAGACTCCGCCGAAACCGATCACAACCCAGGCGTCGCGATAGACGCCTGGGTAGTTTCCCGCAACCACGCTTCGCCAAAAACGTTTTCAAACTGACTAAGCAGTCATCAGCAAAAGGAGAACAGAAATGACAAACACCACGATCCGCTACGGAAAACTATTGGCTCGAATCGCGATCTCGCTGGTTGCAATTTCCAGCCTCGCGCAGGCGCAGAGCTTACCCAATAACAACTACACCAACTTTCCCATGATCGGTCTGGTTCGCGGGCAGACGTTGCAGATTAATGTGGTCGCGTACCCGCCCGATCCCTGTTTTGCCACGCTCGGCTTTCAGAACAGCAGCGGCACTCCCGTCGGTTCCGCCTTGACCGTCACTCTGCAAGCCGGGCAGTCGGCATCGCTTGCGCTCAATGGCGATACGCTGACGAACGTTCCGGGGCAGCGCGTGGAAATTCTGGCGACTGCGGTGCCGACCGTCGGCGTAGCGAGCCAATGCGACGCCTCGGCGGAGGTCTACGACAATATTTTGGAAATTTCCAGCGTGGTCGTTCCAGGTACGCTCGGCTACACGTCTGATCCCCAGTTCGGCATGATCGGCGTCACCGAACTGCAAACGGCACAGCTGAATGTAGTGGCATTTCCGACAGACCCATGCATCGGAACGCTCAGCTTCGTCAACAGCAGCGGGGTTCAGGTGGGGAACGCGATGAATGTTCAACTGGCGCCCGGCCAGGCGACGTTCCTCGCGTTGCCGGGCAGCACGCTGGTGACGAAGTTGGGGCAACGCGCAGAGGTGCAGCCGGTGGTTTCGTCTTCGAACGGAGGCTGTATCGCGTCAGCCGAAGTCTATATCAACGGCTTGGGAACGACTTCGACCTTCTTTCCGACTGACCCATGCGGCCCGTCGAGCAGCAGTTGCACGGCGTTTTGACGATCGCGAAATGAAGTTTCCAGTCAAGGATGCAATGCAGATAACGACAAGAAGGGAACTGCCATGAAAAAGTCGCAGATTCAGACGTTGTGGCTTGCGGTACCAGCAGTGATCTTGCTGGCGTGGACCGGCGCGTGGGCCCAGACTAACACCAAATACGGTACCGGGGCGCTGCACTCTAACACGAGCGACGACAACAGCGCATTTGGTTATGACGCGCTCTACAATAACACCGGCAACTACGACGGCGGGACGGGCACCTACAACACTGCCATCGGCGCCGAGGCGCTTTACTACAACACCACGGGCAGCAGTGACACCGCCGCTGGGTCCTTCGCGCTTTACTACAACACCACGGGCGGCAACAATACTGCCAACGGCGCTTGGGCGCTTGAGTTTAACAACTCGGGCACCCACAACACCGCCAGCGGCGCCGGTGCGCTTAACTCCAACACCACGGGCAGCTATAACGACGCGAGCGGTGCCTATGCGCTCCTCGACAACCTCACGGGCGACTCCAACACCGCAAGCGGGTACTACGCGCTCATTCACGGCAACAGTTGCTGCAACGTTGCCGACGGATACCAGGCTTTACTTGAAGTCACGAGCGGACAAGCCAATACAGGCGTTGGCCACAACGCGGGAGCGACCGCTGACTCTTCCGATATCACAGGAAATAACAACACCTTCCTTGGGACCGGGACGACCCTGAGCACGGGTTCTCTCACCAACGCCAGCGCCATCGGCGCGAATGCTGAGGTTGCCGAAAGTAATGCGCTGGTGCTGGGGAGCATTAACGGCGTGAATGGGCAGACCGTCACCGTCAAAGTCGGCATCGGCACCACCACGCCCACGAACGTCTTCACGATTGCCAACGGCGCAGGTGACGCTATCGCCGAGGGATGGAGCACCTACAGTTCGCGCCGCTGGAAAACCAATATTCAGACGCTGCCCGATGCGCTGGCCAAGGTGGAGCAACTCCGCGGCGTCTCCTATGACTTGAAAAATTCCGGCAAGCACGAGATCGGAGTGATCGCCGAAGAGGTAGGCGCCGTTCTTCCCGAGGTGGTTAGTTACGAAGAGAACGGAACGGACGCCCGCGGTGTCGATTACAGCCGGCTGACAGCGCTGTTGATCGAAGCCACTAAGGAACAACAGGCGCTGATTGCCAAACAACAGGCACAGATCGCACAGCTCACTTCCCAGGTGAAGGCTATTCGGGCCTCACTCAAAACCAATGGTCAAACCGGCTCTGAAGCTCACAGGGTGAAGACCCAAGCCCCGCTGGTGCGGGATTAGCGCAAAGGGGGATGACGTGTCACTTCGGCTGAAGTGTCTCAACGGCTTGGGAATGACTTCGACCTTCATTCCGACTGACCCATGCGGCCCGTCGAGCGGCAGTTGCAAGGCATTTTGACGATCGCGAAATGAAGTTTCTGACCAAAGATGTAATGCAGACGACGATAAGGAGAAAACTGCCATGAAAAAGTCGAAGATACAGACATTGTGGCTTGCAGTGCCAGCGGTGATCTTGTTGGCGTGGGTTCCGGTCTCAGCCCAAAACACCGCCTACGGGACCGGGGCGCTGCATTCCAACACGGAGGGGGGTTACAACAGCGCGTTTGGCTATGACGCGCTCTACAACAACACGGGCAACTACAACGCCGGCACGGGCAGCCTGAACACTGCCATCGGTGCCGAGGCGCTTCTTTCCAA
>JASICF010000011.1 GCA_030044775.1 Candidatus Sulfotelmatobacter sp.
TCCCTTGAGAGGAACTGCGATGCGATCTGTCGCTCGGGCTCCGGGCTTACCGCCAACCGGAAAAACCTACCCAACGCCTCGGAACTCTATCCTGCCTTCGACGTTTCTTCTTGTTCTCCTCGACCAGCGCTTAGCTATTGACCCTTGCTCGCCTTCCCTCGCGATTTTCATCTCGAGGGTGACTTTGCTTGAGTCCCGGACGCCGCACCAACCGGAAAAACTTTAGAAGCTGTCAAAGAACGAGTATGTTTTTACCGACTGCGGGATTTTTCGTCAACGGAAAATCGCGAGTTGTAACCCGTTTGTTTTCAGACGAGTGCAAGGCATCCACAGAGGCATGCCAGGAATTGGTGCACGATTCGGTTTTTCCTCAAGGGCCAGGTTTCGCGTGGACGATTTTTCCTGCGAGGCGCAGATTGAGCGGTCATTGCTGTGGATGCCAGTGGAATGTGAAAATCGCGCCGTCACATCGTCAATCAAGGAGAGTGAGATTGCCGCAGCGAACCTACATCCTTTTCAGGCTTGCGTCGGCAGAAGAACCGCGCGACGACGTTTCTTCGCCTGGGCTACCGAATACGCCACAGAAGCGGCTAACGCACTAAAGGGCACCGGCCCCGGCGGAACGCCGGAGAAGATTCGTACCGTAAGGTAGGTCAGGAGAAAAACCCATATAAATGTCTGCCGTTCGAGCGCGTATCCGATGATTGCACCCGCCACCATATAACAAGCCAGGGTCATCGTGATAGCGGCGGTTTCCGGTGGAAAGCCCGCGTTGCGGGCGGCGTTGGCAGCGGCCGGCGCCAAAACCGTGAGCGCAAGCAACGGCAACGCCATACCGGCTAAAGCCGCCGGCAGAAACTGCCGGAGGGAGAATTGGCTCGCGAAGGGATTGTAGTGATTGCGGATGGCCCGCCAATGCGGCTTGTCGGTCATTGAGTAGCTTTCGCCATCGGGATTCAATCTGTAAATGCCTCGTGAAACCTGAAATTCGGCAAAGCGGACGTGTTCCGACTTAACGTCGTTGAGAGTGCTGGCCGCATCGGAGGGAGGTGGCACCGGCGAGCCCATGGACCTGGCTCGTTGGTCGTGCACGCGCTTCATCTCGGCCGGCTCGGCAGTTCCTGGACGTTCCTGAACAACCTGATAAGTTGGGCAGTCCGTCAAACTTTTCACCTGTGTGTTGCGAGTCGTGAGGATGCTTCCGTCCGTGAAGCGCGTATTAAACGACATTGTGCAGTTGTTTGTTGGAGAGGGTCTCCCGTCGATCTGCAGCGGAATCTCGTAAATCAGAATCACGCAGCGCGATGTCTCCGTCGGACTGACATAATTTCGCAGGAGATTGTCACCATAGTTCGCGATCTTGTAGGTGCATACCGGCCAGAAATTCATCGCGGCCAGCTTTTCGTCATAGGGACCGAGATAACGTTTCTGCGCCTCGGTGAGTGAGGCCGGATCTATTTCCTTCACGTCGTAGTCAATCGGAATGCAGCTGGCCAGGGGGTTTTGGCGAAGCCGAGGCATGGCCGTGAGAACAACCTTTCCCACCATGCAAATAAAGATAAAGAGATCCGCATCGATTGGGAATTTCATAGCCTCGCCTTTGCGAAGCTTATCAGCGCCGCGCACGGGGTGAGAGATTACCGAAGTAAGAACGCAGATTCGGGATTCGTCGTGCCCTCAGATTCAGGCCTAATCCACTACGATCGGCTCGTTGACGAACTGCTTGTCAGATTCGTCGGCGCCGGTAAGTTCGAACGAATTTGTGACGGCTGCCTTGCCCTTTTGAACGCTTGAGATGACGTAGGAGCAGCCGATCCAGTGAGCTTCGGCGAAATCGGTGGGCGACCATTGGGCCGGATGATCGGGATGGGAGTGGTAGAAACCCACGATATCTTCTCCGCGCTCGCGCCCTTCGCGTTGCACGCGCACCAGCTCGCGAGGGTCGATGTTGTAGCGATTATGCGCCGAGTCGGTGCGCGTGTTGCCACAGCGCTCGGTCGAAGTCACGATGCGAGAGCCGTCATCTTCGAAGCGACCGAGAAGAACTCCGCAGCATTCGTGCGGATAGGTTTCTTCGCCGTGGCGGCGGAGGGCTTCGAATTGCGATCGGGGAATTTTGAGCATGCAGGAAATTGCCGATTGTCGATTTCTGATTGTCGATTGAAACATCAAAACCTGACGGCACCATTGTTTCAAGCGGCAATCAGCAACCGCAAATCAACAATTCATCCTTCCGTCCAGAATCTTTCGCTTAAGTATTTCTCGCCGGAATCGCAGAGGATCGTGACCACGACGGCCCCACGGCCTTTTCTGATCTGCGCCTGGCTGACGACCCGCAAGCTGCCCGCGAGACCGGCAGCGGCGGAAATGCCCAGCAGGACGCCGCATTCCTGCGCGACGCGGCGGGCCATGGCGTGCGCTTCTTCGGTCGAAATTTCAAGATTCGCGTCGGCAAGGTTGGGATCGTAGATTTTCGGAACAATCGCGCTGGCCATATGCTTGGCGCCTTCGATGCCGTGAAATGCGGAATCGGGCTGCAGCGAAATGCACTGGACCGCGGGATTTAATTCTTTGAGCCGGCGCGTGGTTCCCACGAACGTGCCGCTGGTGCCAAGCATGGCGACGAAGTGCGTGATGCGGCCCTGGGTCTGCTGCCAGATTTCATCCGCCGTGCCGCAGTAGTGAGCCTGCCAGTTGGCATCATTTGAATATTGATCGGCGTAGAAATATTTCTCGGGTTCGGCGGCCGCAAGTTCGTGCGCTTTGCGGATCGCGCCGTCGGAGCCTTCGCCGGGATCGGTATAAATAATGTGCGCGCCGTAGGCGGCGAGAATTTTTTTGCGTTCGTCCGAAACGTTCGTGGGCATGCACAAGGTGACAGGAAAACCCTCCGCCGCGCCGAGCATCGAATAGGCAATGCCGGTGTTGCCGCTGGTAGCATCGAGCAGAATTTTGCCGGGAGCGAAGCGGCCGCTACGCCTGCCCTCCGAGACGATATTGGCTGCGGCGCGGTCTTTCACCGATCCGCCGGGGTTGTACCATTCGGCCTTGCCCAAAAGTGTGAGGCCGGGTTGTTGCGCGGCAAGGCGATCGAAGCGCAGCAGCGGCGTGTTGCCGATGCGATCGAGCAGGCTCTGCCCGGGGCGCGCGCCGAGCGCTTCGGGAGCGTTTTCCACGGGAAAGGTTGCCGCGATTTTGCTCGAACTTTGCATCCTTTTTTGAACCGCCGCCCGGTGACTAACGTAATTATGAAAGGCGGGAGAAACACGCTATGTAGTATGGTGTCCTTAGATGATGCGGTTGGCAAGTGGATGCAGCACAAAAATCGCCGAGTCACATTCGCGCGCCGCGCGCATCTAAAGACCAAACGGACGGAAGGTAAAAGAGTAATCAAGAATGTCGAAAGCGATTGAAGCATCAAGTTATGACGAAGCGCTGGGGTGGCTGCGCGATCACGGTTTTGACGTGACCGAGGCGCCGGGAACGAATGGGCGCGTGTTCCTGAGAAAATACAATGTGTCGGCGGCGATCCAGAAGAATCCGGACGACACAGTGAAAATTTTTGCGTATCCCGGTTATCTGATCGGGAGCGAAATTTCGAAGTTGGTCAACCGCGGCTACCAGCAATTTTTGAAAACCTCGAAGAACGAGATTCCGGCTACGGCGGATCACCTGAAAGCGCTGCAATCATTCAGCGAAGAACTCAAAGAAGCTCTTAAGTTGCCCAGCCTTTACAACGAATCACTGGGAACGGTAAGCGAGTCGTACCATTACGACCGCATCAAAGATCGTGACAAGCCTGTCGTCGAGCGGCCGAAGCGGCCGTGGGAGATCGCCGGCCGAGCAGTCGCGGCGAAAAAAGGGCGCGCGTAGTTCAGAGACGGCAAATCTTCTCCAAAGTCCTTTCCAGTCCTTTCTCGAAAATTCTTCCATTCATTCGTGCAGCCTGCGAAACTGGTGAACTCTCACCGGAGGCCGCATGCGCAAAAGTTTTGCCTTCCTGCTGTTCCTTGTCCTGCCGATTTTCGTCAAAGCGTCCGTTTTCAGGTCTGGCGCAAGAACTCGTGAACAGGCCGCAAATTCGGCCGGTGACGAAAAGTCTGCCATCGAGCAAGTGCTGCGCGTGCAGCAGGAAGCCTGGAACCGGCATGATCTTGATGCCTTTATGAGCGGATATTGGGATTCTCCCGAACTGACGTTTTTCTCCGGCGCCAACGAGCATGATGGGTGGCAAGCCGCGATGGACCGCTATCGCGCGGCATATGCGAGCCCGGGGCACGAG
>JASICF010000130.1 GCA_030044775.1 Candidatus Sulfotelmatobacter sp.
CACGTCGACTTTCTCGAGGCCCAGATGCACCAGATCAAAGAACTCGGCTACGAGCGCTATCTGGCGCAGCAGATGGGTGAAGAGGAAGAAAAATAAACTGCAGGCGTCATCCCCGAAGTCCCGCGTTTTCGCCAGCGAGACGAGGGATCTCCCATGGCACATAGCCGTCCCCTGTCAGCCTCGCCTGCCATCAAACAGTTGACTAACGTGAGGGGAGATGTCAGAACGCAGGAAAGAGGGCGCTGCAACAGCCATGAACAGTCCTGCCGAAATCTCTCCGGAACTTCTGGCGAAGCTGGCGCCGCATCGAGTGCATGAGTCGAGTTGGCTGAAGAATCTATCGTGCAGTATTGGTTTGCATCGGTGGTACAGCCTTGATGTTGGGTCGGGGAAAACGGTGAGCATTTGCCGCTGGTGCCCAAAAGTCAAAGTGGACGGGGTGGTCTATGGCGATTAAGGCCGGAGCTTGCTTCGGCTACTTCACCGTAACCGTGAGCAACTGCGCGCCGCTCACCACGTAATCCAGCGGAGCCGTTGCGGTTTCGTCTACATTCGATTCGCCGCTTACCGTCATCTCCTGATTGCCGCGCATGCCATCCATTACATTCATGATGGAAAGCGGCAGGGTCGGCATGACTTTATCTGCAACCCGCGCCTCGGGGTCGGCTTCGAGAAGCGAAACGTAAACCCGGTTATTGGCATGCTCTTTATTGAGCAGCGCGATCGTGGACGCGAGGTCCAATTGGCTGCCAAAGGCCGCAGTGCCGCGGGAAAGATGGTCGAGAGTGTCCCCGTCACTCACCAGGATTCGCAGCGTTCCCTTGCTGGCCGAAGTCGGAATCTTGACCGGAACGCGCTGAACGATGCGCTCGCCGCGGTAAGGTTCGAGCACAGTCTCCAGCATGATCTCATCGCCCGGGCGGGCTTCCGTCACATCGGTCCGGGCGCTCTCCAGCCTCGCCCAGCGGCGCTCGCGTACAAGATCAAAATTCAAATTGACACCCGCGATTGCCGGCGCATTGTAAGGATTGTCGTAAATGCGGCTAAAGCGCTCGCCCAGCGAAAGGGCTGCTTGCATTGCCGCCGGCTGCGAATTTTCTTCCGGAGAAAACATGTTACGCATGGTGACTTCCGGAAATCCCTTTACGCCAATGCTTCCCGACAGCCGGTAAGTAATTTCTTCCCCAAATTCGTTTACTCCGTGCAGCGCGTTG
Source organism: Candidatus Sulfotelmatobacter sp. (assembly GCA_030044775.1). Lineage (GTDB taxonomy): Bacteria > Acidobacteriota > Terriglobia > Terriglobales > Acidobacteriaceae > Sulfotelmatobacter. Next base: position 1,215 of record JASICF010000130.1, read on the forward strand.
AACACAGTTACCATCAGCGCCACGGGCGTCAGCTTCGGATTATTGAGCACCTGGTAGTGAAACTGCTTTTCACCCGTGCTGCTGTGAATGCTAAGCGTGACAGGAATCATTTCGGGTTGCTTATCGAACACTCCAAGAATTCCTGTATGACGGTCCTGAACGAACGTTCCGGCAGGCTCGGTGGTATCCACGATTTTAAAAGCGTTGAGTGGTGAGGGCAGCGTTGCCAGCACCTGTGCTTTATTCATCGGCAGATCGACGGAACCGAACTGCAACAACGGGTGCCCGCACGCCAGCAATTTCTGCGGGTCGACATAGGTGACTGTGCAGGTCGCTTCGATATCCATATCGCCGCGAACCAGAATCGCGCTGACGGCCGAGCCGGGTACAAGCGGCTCCGGCTGCTTATCATTGCTGATCGATCCTGCACCCATCACCGGAACGATTCCGGCAGCTCCCAGCTTGCCGGCGAAAAGCTGAACTGCCTCTTGCGAGAATCCATTGAACACGAGCGGCGTTTCGATGGGCTTTAGGTAATTCGATACGCCCGCGATCGCATCCTGGTTTGATCCTGAAATCGCAGAAGCCTCACCCGGTGACGCCGTCTTGCCCGCAACCATATTCATTGTCGGTTTGGTGGCGGCGCTCTCTTCCGCCGGAGTCTTATCCAGCGCGTTGATCTCCATCATGTCGGCGATCGGAGTTACCCCCGCGATTGGCTCTTTCGAAAATTCTCCAATCCGGAATGCCAGGGCTCCCGCGAGTTTGCCATCGAGATAGACCGGGCTGCCGCTCATACCCGCGACCACCCCCGTGTACTCCACTTTTTGGCCGTGCAACCGGACCAGAATAATGTCGCCCTTCGGTCCATTCACATTGTGCATCACGCCCAGAACTTCGACCTCCATGGCCTCAGGCTTCACGCCCTCAAAAACGGTATACGCGACTCCGCGCATGCCCGCATGAATCTGGCTCACGGCAATGGTTTCCGGTTTCTGGGTTATCTGGGCCGTTCGCCCCTGGGCGAACGAAAAGGACAGCAAGGAGAGCAGAGCAACGAAGAGCGCAAGCACTAATTTTTTCATGGACAACGCCGCGTAAACCGAATCGGCCCCCACCGCATACTCGATTAGAGTTCGCTCGATTGTAAGATCGTTGCCAGGAGGGGAATTACTGGGAGCCGGGCAAAACATCCCAATCGCGAATCCGTGCGTCTATACTAGCACAGGGAGTTTTGTCTCTTAACATAAGTTTATTAGGCTTTCTTCAGAGGTTTCCCATGCTTTCCAGACCTATGGCCACAAACCCTTTGTCGCCTTCGCGCAGGTGTGCTCCCCTTACGGTTGCCCTGTTGGTGCCGCTATTTTTTGTCATTACGGCCTTGGCCCAAGACCAAACTCAATCCTCGCCGGCCCAAGACCAAAGCCAAGACCAGAGTCAAGACCAGAATAATGGCAAGCAGAAGCAGGATGTTCCCGACGACGCGGGTGGTCCAACGGGCGATATCGGCCCCTACGCCATTCCTAAAAAGAATCCGGAAACTCCGCCGCCACCGCCGCCTCCGGTCACTCCCAAAAAGGTCGAAGGCATGCCCGATTATTCGATCAAGGTTAATGTGCCGCTGGTGAATGTGGATGTCATGGTCACCACTCGGAGTGGGCAGTTCGTTCCCGGCCTGAAAAAAGAGAATTTTCGCCTCTTTGAGGATGGAAACGCACAGCAGATCCAGGATTTCAGCGTAACCAAAGCGCCCATCACCGCCGTTCTGCTCGTCGAATACGGCGCTACGAACTACGGATTCATGATCGATGCACTCCAGGCTTCGTACGCCTTCGCCAGCACTTTGCAAAAGGGCGACTGGGTTGCCGTCTCCTATTACGACATGCTCCCCCACATTCTCGTGGATTTCACTCAGGACAAACGGGCAATTTATGGCGCGCTGAATCAGTTACGCATTCCCGGTTTTTCCGAGACGAATGAGTTCGATGCTCTGTACGACACGCTGGATCGCCTGGATCGTGTCGAAGGAAAGAAATACGTCATTCTCATCAGCACCGGCATAGATACCTTCAGCCGAATCACCTATGACAAGATTCTGAAAAAGGTCAAAGACACCGCGGACGTGACAATTTTTCCCATCAGCGTCGGTTGGATTATCCGTGAAATGTACGAAGCGTCTGGCCGCGCTGCCCCGCATGGCATGGGCATCCCAGTGGGCCGCATGGATTATCTGCAGGCCGATAATGAAATGCGCACGTTCGCCTCCATGACCGGCGGCCGCGCGTACTTTCCGCGTTTCCAGGCCGAATACGGCGAGGATTTTCAGGATATTGGCAACGACATTCGCAATCAGTATTCCCTGGCCTACCACCCAACCAACACCAAGCTGGATGGCACTTATCGCAAGCTGAAGGTGCAGGTGGTCGCCCCTGACGGTGGCCCGCTGAAGGTCAAGGACCAGAAGGGCAAAGAGCAGAAGATCGAGGTGGTCTCCCGCGACGGATACACCGCGAAGCACACCGTGGATTAACAACAGTTCGCCCGTGCTTGCCCGGCTGAATCGACAGATAAAGGCCTTCGGTTGGAGTTCGCATACCCGCCAATAGTTGTACTCAATGTCGCATGTCCAACCTATTATAAAAAGTAGAACTTTGTGGTAAGATGTTGGACATGGCTCCAGAATATGCAACTGTGAAAGCAAAAGGGCAGGTCGTAATTCCGGTCGAGATCCGCCGTCGATTTCAGATCGACGAGGGGACTCGAGTTGCCTTCTTGGAAGAGGCCGGTCGCCTGATTATTCAGCCAGTAACCGACGATTTCATCGACTCCATGACCGGAGTGCTGGCAGGGCGCAGGCTGCCGAACCGCATCTTAAGAGAGAAGGATAGCGAGTTAGGATGAAGGTGCACGTCCTCGACGCGAACGCCTTGTATCGTTTGCTGATTCGCGGCCCGGGGTTCGAAATCGTAAATCGCCTCCTGAAAGAGGCGAGAGATGCGGAACAGCCACTTCACATGTCCGTGGTCAACTGGGGAGAGGTCTATTACACGATCGCCAGGGCCGAGGGTTTGGCCGAGACAGAACGGATCATGCAAAGGGTTAGACTGCTTCCGCTCGCCATTCTCGACGTTGGAGAAGCAGTTACGGCGCGAGCAGCACAACTGAAGGCGGGCTACGGTCTGCCTTACGCCGATTGTTTCGCCGCCGCGATAGCAGAGAAAGACGGCGTGCTGGTTACTGCCGACGTCAAGGACTTCCGCAAGGTTTCTGGGTTGCAGATACTGCCTCTACCTCCACATAAGGTGTAGCAAATCGGAGCGAAGTCCGGTTTCGAGCCCGCGGCCTCTCTGAACTTCCCTACGGCGCGTGCAGCAACTTCTCGAGCACAAAAAATACCCCTGCACCCACAAACACCAGCAAAGCCATTTTCATTGCCGGTTCTTTATTGACCTCGGGAATTAAATCGGAAGCCGCCACATAAATCGTGACGCCTGCGGATAAAGGTAATCCCGCGCTCACATGGTGGCGAAACAGGGCCATCGTCAGGACACCGGCCAGAGTAGCGCCTCCCAAAATAATGGACGCGCCCCACGCGATCCCCCGGCTGCGCCCGCTCGCCAGCATCACCGAGCTGACCGTGAACCCCTCGGGAATCTTGTGCAGGAAGACGGCGAAAAAAATCAGCCAGCCCAGCGTATTCGAAACCAGGAACCCCGATGCGATCGCGATGCCGTCGAAGAACGTATGAATAATTAACCCAAGCAGCACCGAGAATCCGCGATGCGAGTGCATGAATTCGTCTCGGTGCGTCTCTTCGCCAAAGTGGAAGTGCGGCGTAACCGTATGCTCAAAAAAATGAATGATGAGATAGCCCAGCAGGATCAGAAAAGCCGCGCTTTTGCCCCGTAAGGCGATGCTCTCAGGGACCATCTCGACCACCGCGGTCGCCAGCATGAA
>JASICF010000131.1 GCA_030044775.1 Candidatus Sulfotelmatobacter sp.
GGTAAGAATACCAGCAAGAATCGGCCCGATGCACGGAGTCCAGCCGAATGCAAAAGCGAACCCGATGACGAATGCCCCAACCAGCGTGCTGCCGCCTTTGACTTGGTGCATGCGCGTATCGGCGTAGAGCGCTTTGATTTTCAGAATTCCCGTCAGATGCAGCCCAAAAAGAATAATAACCACGCCCGCCACAATCGCCAGCGTGTGTTTATATTGTGCCGCCAGTTGGCCGATCTCGGTAGAAATTGCCCCGAGCGTAATAAAGACAACACTGAAACCCGCGATGAAGCCAACAGAGTTGGTCATGACGCGCCGCATAAGCCGGCCTTGCGACGATTTCAGTTCGTCGACTCCTGCGCCCGAGATCAGAGAAACGTACCCCGGAACAAGTGGCAGCACGCAGGGAGAAAGAAATGAAATCAGCCCCGCGAAGAAAGCGGCAATTGGCAACGGCAGGCTTGACATCGGTTCTAATTGTACCTGTGGAAGTTCCCGCGCGTCAGGTCCGGATGATTGGTGGAACAGGCTCACTTTGAATTACCCACTGATGCGTCATCCCGAACGCCCGCGTTTTTACCAGCGGGCGGAGGGATCTCGCGTGCGTCACCGTGCTCTCCGCGCGAGATCCCTCGCTCCGCCTGAAAGACGGCTTCGCTCGGGATGACGCAATCGACAAGAAGTTGCGGGAATTTCAAACTGAGCCACCATGAATCTGTCCCGCGAATTGGTCTCGCTTGCATCAGGTTTGACGGGATTTAGCCAGCGCCCCTAGAATCTAAAAAGCAGTCACTTCGCTTCAAGAAGACGCCCTGTAATCGATGCCTCTATACGAATATCAATGCGAAAAATGCGGTCACCGCTTTGAAAAAATCCAGAAGTTTTCCGACAAGATCATAAAAAAGTGTCCGGAATGCGGTGGCAAGGTTGAGCAAGTCATCTCCGCGCCAGCCGTCCAGTTCAAAGGCTCGGGCTGGTACGTAACCGATTACGCAAAGAAGTCTACCGGTGCGGCCGCTCCGGACGGCGGCAAGGGATCGAAGAAAGACGAAAAATCCAAAACGGAGACCGGCGGTTCGGAAAGCTCGGCAAAAGAGAGCTCGTCCAAGGATTCGTCCAAATCCGCTTCCTCAAAAAAACCCGAAAAACATACGTAACTGCCGCTTACCTAGCCTCGATCCAGTAACCCGAGCAGCCGTGATTTTAATGCCGGCCACTCTGAGTCGATAATCGAGTAGCGTGCGGAATCGCGCGGAATAAAATCCGCGGCCATGCGATGTCCCCGCAGAATCCCCTCAAACGTTCCGCCGATTCGCTCAATCGCTCTCCGTGAGCGTTCGTTGCGTGCGTCCGCATGAAAACAAACTCGGAAGACTTCCCATTCCTCGAAAGCGTGCCGCAGCATGAGGAATTTTGACTCGGTGTTGGCAGCGGTTCGAACGGCTGAACTGGTAAACCACGTATAGCCGATCTCACAGGCATCGGGAGCGGTTCGGCCCTGTCGAGCGTGGCCGTCCGGCCACGCCCAGCGTTCGATCTTCCAGAAACGTGTCGAACCAATGACCGACTCGTCCGCCACACGCACGACCGCAAATGGCACAGCAGTTGCCGCCCCGGCCCACGATAGCGCAGTATCAATATATTTTGTGGCCTCGGCTTTCCCTTGGGGAACTGGACTCAATCGGTAGAGCGACGGATCCGCGGCAGCGGCAGCTACCAGTCCATCGGCGTGACGATGATCGAGTGGCTCGAGCCGGACAAATTTCCCCTGCAGTGCCAGTTTCTCAGCTCTCATCAGTCCCCTGCTCGTATAGCCGGTTTTACTTCAACTCCCGCTGAAAGTGATCGTCGATCATATGGAACAAATGATCGCGCGCCTCGCTGCCGGAGATGCTGTGAGTTTTATTGGGATAGATCATCAGCTCGAACGGCTTGCCGGCCTTGATCAGCGCGTTAATCATCTGCATGCTGTTCTGGAAGTGCACATTGTCGTCACCGGTGCCGTGAGCCAGCAACAGCGCGCCGTGGAGTTTGCCGGCATCGGTGGTAACATCCGATTGCGCGTAGCCTTCTTTGTCGTCCTTCAATTGGCCCATGTAGCGCTCGGTGTAGATGCTGTCGTAGTTGATCTGGTCGGTGACCGGCGCAACCGCAACCCCGGCGCGAAAGCGATCCGAGTGAGTCATTGCGTAGAGCGTCATCGAGCCGCCGTTCGACCATCCCCAGATACCAATGCGATCCTTATCGAGCTGCGGATACTCGGCCAGAAGCTGATCAAGCGCCGTCAATTGGTCTTTCAGTTCGATCGCGCCAAACTCGTGACGAATCGTGGTCTGGAATTTGCGATCACGGCCTGGAGTGCCGCGATTATCGACGGAAAAAATCGCGAAGCCCTGGCGCGACAGAATCTCGTCAAAAGGGTTTTCTAATTCTTTCAGCACCGTTTGCGCCGCAGGGCCCCCGTAAACGTTGATGATCAGAGGAATCTTGCCGCTGGCAGGCGGATTCTCCGGCAGCAACAGGCGCCCGTATAAAATCATGCCGTCGTCGGCTTTGAACTCCAGATATTTCGGAGCACGGAGGCCGTACTCGGCCACTTCATCACGCGCCTTCCAGATCGAACTGCATGAGCCGCCGACGGCGCAGAGCGAAATGCCAGGCGCGGTCAGGGGGCTGACAAACATTTGTTCGTAGTGCTTGGCATCGTCGGCGAACTGAACGGTGTACATTCCTTCATCCTGCGTGATCCTCTGCAGGCCGCTTCCATCCAGTTTGATCGAATAAATCTGCCGCTGACGCGGGTCATCTTTATTGCAGGAGAAAAAGATTGTGCCCGAGCCT
>JASICF010000132.1 GCA_030044775.1 Candidatus Sulfotelmatobacter sp.
AGACGAGGACCCGCTGGAGCGGGGCGACCATGGAGTGGCCGTTGAAATGAGTTGCGGTAAGAGTTTGGGACATGGCGGCCGTGCGTTGATCGATTCACATAATGACGTGTCGGCGTGGTGTTGTGCAAGGTGGGCTGGAGAAAGTTTGAGGCGATGTCATATAACACGGGGGCTTCGGGATGACGCCGGCTCCGAAAATCTCCAGTTGGATTTGAGTGGTCCTAGAACTCGAGGTGGATGCGGAAGCCGGGAACGAGGACTGGACCGCGGGCGCGATTGTAGCCGGGATTGTTGATGTGCTGGAGATCGGGGCCGAGGTAAAGGCCACGCCAGAGATGAGCGGTGTAATACGATTCGACGATATATTCGCGGCCGTAGCTGAGGCCGCCATCGCCAAGAAGAAAGCCGACACCACCATCGGCTAAATATTCCTGATGATCTTTGCAGATGCCGTTGGTGACGAAAGCGAAGCCGGCACGATCCTGATTGCGATGCCACCAGGAGCCGTAAGCGGCGATGCCGGTGGCGACAGTTGAGTCAACTTCGGTGTAGGCGAAGGATTCGGTCTTGCCATTATCCCAGCCGAAGCGAGCGAAGGCGCTGAGATAGCGGGATAGATTCTGCTGCAGATTGACGTCGAATCCGTATTTGCGGGTGATGTGCCAGGGATGGTCGGTGATTTCAGGGATGGGCGTGAGGCCCTCTTCGAAGTTGGCGATGGCATCGCGATAGATTCCCATGTTGGCGTAGTTGGTATAGGCGAGTAGACGGATAACGCCATCTTTCCTGGGAATCAAACCGCGGCGGTATTCAAACTCGTAATTCTCGGCGTGTGCTTCCCAAGGCTTGTAGACGAGGTCAATTCCGTTGGCGACTTTTGGCATGAGACCTTCGCCGAAGCGCAGGCCCCAGTTGCGGTCTTCGTAGTCGGCAGTGAAACCGACGGTGTAGCCGCGCGTGTCGGCTGCGTAATCCCAAGCGCCGTCGTTATCGATGGTCCAGTTCATGAATTGGTATTTGGTGTCGGAGCCAACGTCGTTGATGTCGAAGAAGTCGGGCATGCTGAACTTGCCGAAGCGGAACTCGATGCGGCGGCGGGGGAGTTCGTCGAAGAGGGAAAGGTAGCTGCGGTCGTTTTCGACTTTGTCTTTGCTGAGCGCGATGACCTTGTGAATCATGCCGCGAGCCAGATAAGGCTCTTTGCTGAGGAGCGGGTTGCGGACGATATCGAGATCGGTGTTGCCGGCGAGACCGAAACCCGAACTGAGCGCGAGGCCGCCGGCTTCTTCGACATCGGCGAGAAACTCGAGGGAGTTATTGACGCGCACTCCGGTGAAGATGGTGACTACGCGGGAAGTGGCGGATTCGAGAATGGGACGAAGGCTGTGCACGCCGCTATAGGCCGCGGGGAATGAAGGATGAAACTGGAAGATGAAATTGGCCTGACCGGAGAGCCAGAATTGGGTGCTTTTGAAGTGAGGGAAAAATGTTTCGACATCGGGCGGAACGGTGGCGGAGGGAGGATCGTTTGAGGTGGGCGCGGCGGATTCGGGAACGGTAGAAGAAGATTGAAGCGTAGCTTTGAGAATGGGGGCGTTGGGCATGGGCTGCGCGGAGGAACTCTGCGCTGTTGATTGTTGGGCGGTAGCGGGAGCGATTGCCACTACTAACGCAAGGCACACGGAGGGGACGAAAAAAACCGGCAGAGAGCGAGGCCTCGTGTACCTGGCCGACAGCGACCCGGGTGAGGGCGCGGTTTTAGGCATACTGAAGTTGAAGTTCATTGCTCAATCACAGGCCAGGGAAAAGGCAGCTATCGTGCAACTACTATCCCGTTCCCTGGCGATACTAGTTATTTCGAAAAGCCAGGCACTGAGATTAACGATGGCAAACCCAGCGAAGTTAACTATAGTTAATTTACTTGTTCGTGACAAGCTTTAGTTTCGAAACAAGCTTTATTTTCGAAACGGTGCCCCAGATCAGAGCGGTCTTCCAAAAACGTAAATTGCCCGGATATCACTCGCCAGCCATCAGCCTATGGGCCGTTGGTTAAAGGAGCGTTACAGGGTTCTCTCACGATGCTTCCGCGGTCCAGTGCATGCGAAGGCGGCGGTTGCCGTTGTTGTCGATGACCACGACCCAGTTCAAGCGCGGAGCGTGCGAAGTGTCGTTCAGTTCTAAGTGAATCGGAGCAAACACTTCGCGGACGCTCTCGCGCTGGAGCTGTGTCGTCGCCATCGCCAGGGGCGAAGCGAAAACTGCGATGTAAGCCATTGTCGTATCCTCCTTTCTGCGAAATATTGAACACTGCATTCGATATCAGCATCTGGGCAGAGGCGATAAAAAGTTCATAAAGATTAGTGGTTGAACGAAGCTGTCAGAGTCCTAATGAAAATCCTTCGTCCTGCCGGTGAAAGCGCGGAAATTTGAGATGACTGCCGGCAGGACGGGGCAGCTGCATTTCGGGCGGAGTCCCGCTGGATTTCCGTCCCAAGTCCTTATAGCATACCCCGGTAGGGTACAGGCAAGCAAAATCGTGAGGTGATAGAAAAATGCAGGATAAGACTCCGGTGATTTCAAAGGAAAAACAGAAACTGCTCTACCGCATCAAGCGAATCCGCGGGCAATTCGCGGCGGTGGAGCGGGCGCTAACGGCGGGCGACGAATGCGCGGACATTCTGATGCTGCTGGCGGCGATTCGGGGAGGAGTGAATGGATTGATGGCGGAAATTCTGGAGGACCACATCCGGCTGCACATGATGAATCCGGAGCGGCAGATGGATTCTCCGGAGGAATTAGGGGAGGATTTGATTGGCCTGGTAAGAGCGTATTTGAAGTGAAGACATGCTGCGCTTTTTCCGATAAAGCGCAGCACAGAGGTACTGGAGATCCCTCGCCCGGCTGGTAAGAACGCGGCGCTTCGGGGTGACGCCCGGAGGAATTTATACGCAGGCCCCGCTGCCGAGCGCTGCTCGGCCGGACAGCCGAGGGCGGCTGTCCCTACATGTTGCATTTGAGAGTCCTTGCTTCGCCTGGAAAAAACAGCTGACTCGGGATGACGCCCGGAGGAGTTTATCGCAGGCCCGGCTGCCGAGCTCTGCTCGGCCGGACAGCCCAGGGCGGCTGTCCCTACATGTTCCATTTGAGAGTCCTTGCTTCGCCTGGAAAAAACAGCTGACTCGGGATGACGCCCGAGGAGTTTATGCGCAGGCCCCGCTGCCGAGCGCTGCTCGGCCGGACAGCCGAGGGCGGCTGTCCCTACATCGGTTGTTCAGGATGACAATCTTTTCGCGAGAATTAAAAAGGACAGCCCGGAGCCCCCCGAAGCCGTCCCTGAACCCTCCCGGTTAGAAGGGCAACTTGTATGACCAAAAGTTACTGGGGCGATGTTGCACGATGATGGATAAAGCGTGAATATCTGGTTAATTTGGCGAGGAGCGAGGCTGGTATAGTGATCGGTTGATTTTTGCTGCGAGGGAAAGCAGGTTCCTCGAATTGCTTTGGATTTGCGGAGCAAATCCAAACGCGCGCGGGGAATGACATCCATTAATCGGAGTGACATCGCTGGAATTTCCGGGCCGGATAGGAGATTCGATGCCATTGACGACCAGCAGAAAAGTTGAAGAGTCGCGGAAGTTGCAGAAGCGCGCGGAGTCGATGATTCCGGGCGGAGTGAACTCGCCGGTGCGGGCGTTCGGGTCGGTTGGCGGAGAGCCGCCGTTCATTGTGCGCGGAAAAGGGGCGCGCACATGGGATGCGGACGGAAATGAGTACATCGATTATGTGGGATCGTGGGGACCGATGATCCTGGGACATGCCGCGCCGGATGTGCTGGATGCGATTGTGAGTGCGGCGTGCAATGGCACGAGTTTTGGGGCGTCGACGCCGTCGGAGGCGGATCTGGCGGAGCTGGTGCTGGGGGCGTTTCCTTCGATGCAGAAAGTGCGGTTTGTGAGTTCGGGCACGGAAGCGACGATGTCGGCGATACGGCTGGCGCGCGCGTATACGAAACGAAAATATATTGTGAAGTTTGAAGGCTGCTATCACGGGCACTCGGACTCGCTGCTGGTGAAAGCAGGATCGGGAGTGGCGACGCTGGGAATTCCGGGATCGGCAGGGGTGCCGGAGGAGTTTACGCAATTTACTCTGGCGCTGCCGTTCAATGA
>JASICF010000002.1 GCA_030044775.1 Candidatus Sulfotelmatobacter sp.
ATCCTCGGGTGCGCGATGCCTGAGGCCGAGCAAGGAATGAACGTCGCTCGCATCGCCTCGTTGCGAGCCGGATTGCCGGTGGAAATTTCTGCGCTCACGATCAACCGCTTCTGTTCGTCCGGTCTGCAGGCAATTGCCATCGCTGCCGAGCGCATTATGGCCGGCGGCGCAGAAATTATTGTCGCCGGTGGCACGGAGTCCATGACGATGATTCCGATGGGCGGGCACAAGGTTTCACCCAATCCGTGGCTGGTCTCGAACTATCCCGACGCGTATCTGAACATGGGCCTGACTGCCGAGCGCCTTGCCCGGCGTTTCGGTATTACCCGCGAGCAGGCGGATGAATTCTCATTACGCAGCCATCAGAAAGCTTTGGCCGCGATTTCGGCCGGACGATTCGATGAAGAAATTGTGCCTGTTACCGTAAGTGTCACGATCCCGAATGGATCGAAACCCAAGCGGCAGGAAATTGTTTTCAAGATGGACGAGGGGCCGCGCACCGATACTTCGCTCGAAGCCCTGCTTGCGCTGAAGCCGGCGTTTCACATGAAGGGTACGGTAACGGCAGGAAATTCTTCACAGATGTCGGACGGCGCGGCAGCTGCGGTTGTGATGTCTGCCGAGCGCGCCACTGCTCTCGGGATCAAGCCGCTCGCGCGTTACGTATCTTTTGCGACGGCGGGTTACAAGCCGGAGGAAATGGGGCTCGGTCCGGTGTTCGCAATTCCGAAAACGTTGAAGATGGCAGGATTGAAGCTTTCCGATATCGACGTGATCGAGTTAAACGAGGCCTTCGCCGCGCAATCGCTAGCTGTTATGAAAGAAGCCGGGGTTGATCCAGAGAAAGTTAATCCTAACGGCGGGGCGATCGCTTTGGGGCATCCTTTGGGTTGTACCGGGGCGAAGCTGACTGCTTCCATCCTGCGCGAACTGCAACGGCGCAAGAGACGTTATGGAATGGTTACAATGTGCGTCGGCGGAGGCATGGGCGCGGCCGGCATCTTTGAAAATCTCTCGTAACCAGCCAACCTGCAACAGAATGAGATTCTGACTCCTTTCTCGCTTACAATCAGGTAAAGCCCGTTGTTGTCGGGCTCGCGATTTCGGTTTGCGAGTGAGAATTATGGCTACGACTAGCGCAGTTCCCAAGAGCAAAATTTCCGGTGGAAGTTTTCTCCTCGAGTCCCGCCGCCCCGAAGAAGTATTCACGCCCGAGGATTTCACCGAGCAGCAGCAATTAATCGGGCAGACTGCGGAGGAATTCACGGTCAATGAGATTCTGCCCAATATCGAGAAGATGGAGCACAAGGACTTTTCCATCTCCCGCGACCTGCTGAAGAAAGCCGGCGAATTGGGGTTGAGTTCGGTCGAGATTCCCGAGGCCTACGGTGGCCTGGAGATGGATAAGGTCACGGCTGCCGTAATCGCCGACCACATTGCCAAATATGCCGGCTTTGCAACCACGTGGGGCGGCCACACAGGAATTGGAACGCTGCCTATCGTGTATTTCGGAACAGAACAGCAAAAGCAAAAATATTTGCCCCGGCTTGCCAGCGGAGAAATTGTCGGAGCCTATGCATTGTCGGAAGCTTCCTCTGGTTCCGATGCTTTGAACTGCCGCGCCCGCGCGGAACTCTCGGCGGACGGCAAGCATTACGTTCTGAACGGCGAGAAAATGTGGATTACCAACGCCGGTTTTGCCGACCTGTTTACCGTATTCGCCAAAATCGACGGAGAAAAATTCACGGCCTTCCTGGTGGAAAAAACATTTCCCGGGTTCTCCATCGGCGCCGAAGAGCACAAGCTGGGCATTCGCGGCTCATCGACATGCCCGATCGTTCTGAACGACTGCAAGGTTCCCGTTGAAAACCTCCTTGGAGAAATTGGCAAAGGACACGTCATCGCTTTCAACATTCTGAATGTCGGGCGCTTCAAACTTGGCGCAATGTGCGTCGGGGGAGGCCGGGTATCGCTCGAACACGCGATTGCCTATGCCAAACAGCGCAAGGCATTCAATAAAGTCATCGCCGATTTCGGACTGGTTCGGGAAAAGATCGCCAATATGGCATCGTTGCTTTTTGTGGGCGAGTCGCTGGTCTATCGAACCGTGGGGATGATGGACCAGGCTTTGAGTGAAGTTGACAAGTCTTCATCCGACGCGATCAAGGAGACTCGTAAGGCCATCGAGGAATATGCAGTCGAGTGCTCGATTATCAAAGTCTGGGCTTCCGAGATGGTCAGCTATGTTGTGGATGAGACGCTGCAGATTTATGGCGGCTATGGCTTTGTCGAAGAGTATCCCGCCGAGCGCGCGTATCGTGACGCCCGCATCAACCGTATTTTCGAGGGTACAAACGAGATCAACCGCCTGATTATTACTGGATTTCTGTTGAAGCGTTCCATGAGCGGGCAACTGCCGCTGATGCCGGCAATCAAGAAATTGATGGACGAAGTGCTCTCCGGACCCTCGACGAGCGATGATGTTGAAGGGCCGCTTGCGGAAGAACGCAAGTTGGTCGGTCAAGCGAAGAAACTTGGTTTGTTTGCCGCAGGCGCGGCCACGCAGAAATACATGCAGGCGATTCAGGATGAGCAGGAAATCATGGGCGCCATCGCCGACATGACAATCGAAACCTATGCCATGGAATCGGCCGTGTTGCGCGCGCAAAAAATCACTGACTCGAAGGGCGAGACCGCGGCGGCGCTACCGATTGCCATGACTCGCGTATATCTATCGCAGTCTTTTGAAAAAGTAGAGTCAGCCGCAAAGAAGATCATTGCTGCGGTCGCCGATGGAGACATGTTGCGCACGCAGCTTGCCATCCTGCGCCGCCTGGCAAAATACGAGCCCTTCAACACGATCGAACTAAGGCAGCAGATTGCGCAAAAGATACTGGAACGTGGAAGGTTCACGCTAGCGTGAGTGGAATTCCGTTCCTCCGCATGAGAAGCGTCGCTAAGGCAATCATCGCCATCGCTACGTTTTTGTTCTTACTGCTTGCCGGTGCTTCTGCCCAGCAGTCGAATCCTCCTTCGAAGAATCTTGCACTCACACCTCCGATGGGCTGGAACTCTTGGAATAAATTTGCCTGCAATGTGAATGAAGACATGATTCGCAGCATGGCCGATGCGATGGTGAAATCGGGTATGAAAGATGCCGGCTACCAATACGTCAACATCGATGATTGTTGGCAGGTGAGCCGGGATGCCAGCGGAAATATCGTGCCCGATCCGGAACGGTTTCCCCACGGGATGAAGGCTCTTGGCGATTACATTCACTCGCTCGGGCTCAAGTTCGGCGTATATTCCGACGCCGGCTCGAAAACCTGCGCAGGACGACCGGGAGGTCTCGGTCATGAATATCAGGACGCAATTCAATACGCAGCCTGGGGCGTCGATTATCTGAAGTACGATTGGTGCAATACCACAACGCAGGATGCAAAGGCTTCGTATGCGAACATGCGCGCTGCGCTCGACGCTGCGGGCCGTCCCATCGTCCTGAGCATCTGCGAATGGGGCAAGGCGAAGCCGTGGTTGTGGGGTGAAGAAGCCGGAGGAAATCTTTGGCGCACCACCGACGATATTAAGGACCGCTGGGGTGGTCCTGAGAAGTGGCCCGACGGCAGTTGCTGTTCCAACGGCGTGATGTCGATTCTCGACCAGCAGGCCGGATTGCAATCTTACGCCGGTCCGGGCCACTGGAACGATCCAGATATGCTGGAAGTCGGGAACGGTGGCATGACGGACACAGAATATCGTTCCCATTTCAGCTTGTGGGCGATTCTTGCGGCTCCACTCATTGCCGGGAATGACTTACGCGACATGCGGCCCGAGATTCGCGAGATTCTTACCAACAAGGAAGTCATTGCGGTCGATCAGGACCCGCTGGGCCGTGAAGGGGCGCGCGTCGCCAGGAGTGGCGATGCCGAGGTTTGGTCGAAGCAAATGAAGGACGGTAGCCGCGCCGTGATTTTGTTGAATCGCGGCAGCGTTGCGCAGGAGATTTCGGTGAACTGGGAAGAGATCGGTTATCCGGGTCATCTACGCGTTTCTGTGCGCGATTTATGGGAGCACAAAGAGCTGGGGAACTTTACCGGAAGATTATCCGCTTCCGTCCCCTCGCATGGCGTAATGATGATGCTCGTAAAGCCTTAGGCGACCTAGTCTTTCGGGAAGTTAGGATCGGCTTTTACTTCCTCGATTTGCTCCGTGTGGCGTGCGGAATGCGCCGTGATCAAGAGCAGCCACTGGTAGCCATCGAGGGTTCCAAATACAGGGTGGTCGAAGAAGTGATCGCGCAGGTCATCATTGGTCGTGCGAATATAATCGATGTTTGCGGCGCGAGCTTGTTCAAATGCTTTTACTAAGTCGGCTTCGGCCGGCCAGCGGCCAGTCGGCTTTAGGAATTCGGGCGCCTGGGCTTTGTGGCTGCGATCCGGCACTCTCTGCAGAATCATCTCGTCCTTGCCCTTCACCTGATCCTGCTTTTCGGGAGTCGCGGGAGACAGCATGATTTTTTGCTGCACAAGTCCACCAAGCGTCAACTCCGAGATCGTAATGTGCTCCGCCACTTCGGCCACCGACCAGCGATCTGGCGCCGGCTTAAACGTCCATTGTTTCACGGAAAGTCCGGCGATCGATTTGAGAAAATTATCGCGTGTGGTTTCGAACTGCTTGATCGCCGCATCGCGCTCCTGGGCAGTCAGGCTGGTTGGCGCTTGCGGCGAAGCCGAAATCTGGCGCGGCTGAGTGGAATTTTGTGCCGATGACAGCGCGGCCAAACACGAAATCGCGAGCGCAACAACGAAAAGGGTGATTCTCTTGGGCATGGGGATACGCCTCCGGAGGTCGGATGAATCGCAGATGGGAAAGATTCAAAATGATTTGGTTTTCCTGAGTTCTTCCATCACGTTCTGGATCAGTTCTTTCGCGTCCGTCAGGCCTTTCATAACAATCTGAATGTCCATGACTGGTTTGCCGGGCCAGCGCTCGCTCTGGCAATAGACTCCATGCTGCCCGACCAACGCCATCGCGTCGGTGATTGAGTCGAGAGCCACGGCCAGGCGGCCACGCGGCACTCCCATCATGGTTTCATAGCGTTCGAGTTCTTCTTGTTTTTCGTCGAATACCGGCATGGGGTGATTGTAACTGTGCGGTCCGGTGGAGCATAATCTGCTGTCGCCCCAAACAGCAGCGATCTGCGATTTTAAGGAGAGTCCTCATGCGAAAACAATTTGCGGTGTCCACATTGTTGCTTTTTCTTACAGGCCTTGGCTTTGCCCAAATGGGTAAGACGCGGCCCAGCCCGGCAGCTTCTGCGACGTGTGATCTCGGCAATGGCCAGACGATAAAAACCGACTACTCCAGCCCGCGCATGAAAGGCCGCAAGATTTACGGCGATCTCGTGCCCTTCGGCGAAGTATGGCGGACCGGCGCGAACGATGCGACAACGTTTGTAACCAGCGCGGATGTTCAGGTCGGAGGCAAGAATGTGCCGGCCGGAAGCTATACGATCTTTACCGTTCCCAATCCAGACAAATGGACGCTGATCATCAATAAAAAGACTGGCGAGTGGGGCATCCCCTACAAATATGAGAGCGACGAACTCGCGCGAGCTGACATGAGGGTTTCCAAGCTGGCCTCCCCGGTCGAGGATTTCACGATTTCTTACGAAAAATCCCGGCATGGGTGCGTGATGAAGATTGACTGGGAGACGACCAGTGCGTGGGTCGATATTACGTCAAAGTAGAAGGTTCAAAATGTGAGTGTCGATTGATTGCGTTTGGCTCAACGCAATCGACAATCATCAATCGACAAATCAATAATAGCGGAAAGCTGCACCCTCGCTGCGAAATTCCGCATCACGCAGGTTTCCACCGCAGCACCGGCTTCCGTGCGGCCGCGGTCTCATCCAAACGGGAAATTCGCGTCGAATGCGGAGCGTCAATAACCGTTTGTGGATTCTCCTCGACCTCATCGGCTATGGATTTCATTGCCTCGACGAAGAGATCCAACTCTTCTATCGACTCGCTCTCGGTCGGCTCAATCATCATCGCGCCGGGAACGATCAGCGGAAACGCCGTTGTATAAGGGTGGAAACCGTAATCGATGAGCCGTTTTGCGATGTCCATTGTGCGAACGCCCTTTTTTGCTTGCAGCTTGTCGCTGAAAACGACTTCGTGCATGGTGGGCGTGGAATACGGCAATTCGTAGGTTCCCTCGATCCCTTTGCGAATGTAATTCGCGTTGAGAACGGCATCCTCAGTGGTTTGCCGCAAGCCGTCCGGCCCATTTGCCTGAATATACGCAAGAGCCCGCACAAACATTCCAAAGTTCCCGTAAAAAGCGCGAACCCTCCCCACCGATTGCTGCCGATTATATTCAAAACCAAGCGTGCCATCGGGTTTGGTGATGAGCACCGGAGTGGGCAGAAACGGCTCGAGGCTTTTCTTAATCGCTACCGGACCGGAACCTGGACCGCCGCCGCCGTGCGGGGTAGAGAAAGTCTTGTGAAGGTTCAGGTGCATGAGATCGACACCGAAATCGCCGGGACGGGCTTTGCCGACCAGCGCGTTCATGTTCGCTCCGTCCATGTAGAGTAGGCCGCCCTTGGCATGCAAAATATCGGCAATCTTATGAATCTCCTGTTCGAAGATACCGAGTGTGTTGGGATTGGTCAGCATCAGCGCTGCGACATCTTCGTTCATTTGCGCTGAGAGGGCAGAGATGTCGACCATGCCGCGCGCATCGGATTTCAGATTTTCGACCGCGTAATCAACCATCGCCGCGGTCGCGGGATTCGTTCCATGGGCTGAGTCGGGAATCAGGACTTTTTTGCGTGGACGGCCTTTCGAATGGTGATAGGCGCGCACCATCAGCAGGCCCGTCATTTCGCCGTGGGCGCCGGCGGCGGGCTGCAGCGTGATTGCATCCATGCCCGTGATTTCGATGAGGCACTCGCTCAGCGTCTTGATGATTTGCAGCGCCCC
>JASICF010000133.1 GCA_030044775.1 Candidatus Sulfotelmatobacter sp.
CCGTCGGGCCGAAGGCCTGATGCCTCTCTGCCAGGTTCCACTCCGCCCGCAAGGCTTGTCGAGGGTCCGACTGCTCCGCAATACTGCTCAATCTGCCGGAAGATCCACGGATTCGACGGCGCCGTGCGCCCAATCATGACCGCATCGCATCCCGTCTGCGCCACCATTGCGCACGCATCTTCGGGCGTGCGAATGTCGCCGTTCCCGATTACCGGAATCTTCACCGCATCTCTCACCGCTGCAATCCACTCCCATCGCGCCTGTCCGCTATAACCCTGCTCGCGCGTCCGCGCATGCAACGCAACCGCAGCCAACCCACACGCTTCCGCCATGCGCGCCAGTTCCACGCAGACAATTTCTTCGTCATTCCATCCCGCGCGGAACTTCACCGTGAACGGAATCTTCACCGCCGCTCGCACCGCTTCAAAAATCTTTCCAATCGCCGGCAGATCGCGCAGCAGCCCCGATCCTCCGTTGCACTTCACCACCTTTTTCGCCGGACACCCAAGATTCAGATCGACCAGGTCAAATCCAAACCCCTCGACCATCCGCGCCGCTTCCGCCATCACCTGCGGATTGCTCCCAAAAAGCTGCGCCGAAATCGGGTGCTCGTCTTCATAAAAATGCAAATAGCGTTTCGCCTTCTGGTCTTTTTTTCGGAGCACTCCATCGGCCGAAGTGAATTCAGTCATGATCAGCCCGCATCCACCAAGGTTGCGGATGAAGCGTCGAAACACCGTATCCGTGACGCCAGCCATCGGCGCCAGTACCGTCGCCGGAGCAATCCTGACATTGCCGATCATCAACACCGCCGGCACGGGCTTCAAGCTCGCGCTCTCACAACAGCCATTCTCTGGCCCACGCGCGCCGTTGCCACTCGCATTGTCCCAGAACTTCTTCACCGAGGTTTCCTAGGGCCGCAGTTCCATGTCTGCCGGCCGGTCGCCGGTGAACTTGTCAATTTGTTTGAAATAAGAGGGATCGAGACGGAAGCGCTCGGGGCGAACGGCGAATTCTGCGTGAAGTTCGTCCGCCCGGTCCTCTCGGACCCTGATTATTCCTATTCTTCCCATTCCGTCTGGAGCGTACAGAGATTCATGGGATGGGGAGTAACTGCTGCTCTCAAAGAGAGCTAAGTACTTGAAATGGGCGGGTATATCCGCGAGCGCGCAGATAGCGTCCGCCAGGTTGGCGGCTCGGGCCTTGACTTGAGCGATGTGTATTTCGCCAGCACCGGCGCGGTCGACAGCCAGAATATCCACTTCACTTCTTCGAGAGGGCCAGTGGGCATCAAAAAAAATCTTCGGGACCACCAACGCTTCAAACAGGAATTTCGCTACGGCATTCTTTGCCCTCGAACGCAGCTGCTGTTCGCTAAGTGCGGAGCGAATCATGAAGAATCTCCTTGAAGTAATTGTAAGCCCAGGAGTGAAATCTTTCGGCGCGGTCGATTGACGCGAGAACAAGCGCATCTTCCAATCGCTCCCGGGAATAGGCGATCTTGCTTTTGTTGGCGAGCAACCAACGGAGATGGCCCACGCCGTTTCTGTTGTCGACGCGGTATTTTCTGGAAAGCCCCTCCAATTCTCCCACGGCGGCAGAATGATCCCGATGCCTGCTCTTTTTACCGGTTAGGCCAATTGTGATGGCGTCCTTCAACGAGATCGCGCTATGTACGGCAAGCAGTGCGATACCGGTGCGGTACGCGTCTCTACCGTCCGCCACCAACCTCATCGCATAGAAAAAATGGTCAGCTTTCTCGAGGTACTGTTGCGTCGCGACTGGATCAAGGTTCTTCACGAAGGTAAGAGACGCTTGCTTGGGCGACGGATCCTAGAAATCCAACCGTCAGACTGACGAATAGAGGATCCCGGCGGCCCCGAGCCTCGTTGCATTTTAACGACTTTTTCCGTTGCATGGTCGAGATTCAGATCAAGGATTTCGAGGCCGGGCCTTCACCGTGACTCCTCTCAGCGTTGGCTGCTAACGAGCAAAAATCGGTGATCAGAAAGCAGGGAGTTGACTCATGCCCCTCCAGCCATTAAATTCCTTTCACAACGTTTTTTTCGTTCTTTGAAATGTCCTTCGGTTTGCGCGTCTTTGCCGCTCGGCAAAGACAGGGAAGCGGGTGCAACTCCCGCGCTGCCGCGCAACTGTAAGCGAGGAAATCGCAGCCGGCCACTGGAAGAAATTCCGGGAAGGCTCGCTGCAAAATCGGATTCAGCACTGGCATTTAGCTCCTAATTGCTAATTGCTCGCAGCTCAAAGCTCGCTGCTCATCCTCACTCGCAAAGCCAGGAGACCGGCGTAAACCGTCTACCGCAACCCCTTTCGCGTGAAAAGGAGGATGGTTATGCGCGCTCTTTATGATTGCGCTCTGTTGTTGCTTCTTTCGGTCTCCGTATTCGCCGCCGATCTCAAAGTAAAAGTTGTCGACCCTCAATCCGCTGCCGTCGCCGGAGCGCAAGTCTCGGTCATCGCCTTTGAATTCTCCACGAGCCCCGGCGCCGCCCCGGGAACATACGAAGGAATGTCTTACCGGTCGCCCGCCAAAACCGCCACAACTTCTTCCGAGGGAATCGCCACCTTCACAGATGTGTACCCAGGTTCCAATTTGGAGATCAAAGTCACCGCCCCAGGCTTCGCTCTTGCCACCGAGTCGCTCCCGCTCAAAGATCAAATCACGATCCAACTGCACCTCGCCGTTGCTTCCGAAACCGTCGTGGTCAGCGCCACGCGCACGCCCGCTCCCGCCGAACAAACCGGCTCCAGCGTTTCCG
>JASICF010000134.1 GCA_030044775.1 Candidatus Sulfotelmatobacter sp.
CTGATTTTCGGGAGACGCTCTCATCCGGTGGCGAGTAAACATCGAGTTCGATTGACATTCGGCTTGAGAAGGATGTGATCTCCGACCCGCGTGACTTTGAAAAGGGACTATTCACTTTGTTTGACTACGCGTCCGTTAAGAGGTTGAAGCGGACGTGCGTCGTTTGGATAGAGCTTCGCGAATGCATCGATTTGTTCGCTCGATATCTCGACCGGCTGCTTAAGGACGAACCAAATAACTCCTTCCGTGCAGGGTGGCGCCGTTACTGATCCCATATACATGTAATAGCTGTTGACGTGCTCGGCCGGAAGTAAACCGGCCGGGCTAATCTGCACACCCGTGACCGCTTCCTGGCCTTCGTTTTTCGGCATGTGTTCCCAAATCTTCTGCACTGTAGGGTTGCCACTCCCGGGCTGCACGAAAACCGTCACTCCGGCCACGCTTTTATCGGCCGCCTGATACATCAAATGAATTTCCATTGGATACGGCTTACCGTCGATGTACTCCTCGCTAGGATGATGGAAGTGGAACTGCGTGAGCTGGTAGCGCTTATCTCTCACGAGCAGAAAATTGCCATTGCCGGGGTGGTAATTCACGCGGATTGTGTAGCGATTATTGGTCACATATCGAAGAGGGGTATTCTGGGATTCGAATGTAAGCGGAAGCAAACTAGCTTTTTGCGCGTTTCGAATATCAATGGGAGATTGCTCTTTCCCCGTATTGCACAGCGCATATTGCGGGTCAAGCGTGCCCCAATATGACGCTTGCTCGTAAGTCCATGCAGTCTTCCACGGTGAAACATACTGTTCCTGCTGTGTGTCCTGGGCCGGCAAAAGAGCGCCAACCAGAATTGCACTTCCTGCCGACAAAAGAAACAAAAGACACCAGCTTCTCAAGGTGCACCCTCCGACGAAGAAACTATACTTTTCGCCCATCGCATCTTGCTTCGCTTCAGGTCGAAATATTGATGTACGTAACAGGAAGCTTGATGTGGGATAGAGAACTCAAGACCTACCCAGCGTTATGCCTGCGATGTCGCCATTCTTAAATCTGCAAACCGAATTGGCTCATCAGTTCGCGCCGGCCAGACGGAGTCACATCCAGCGCCCTGCTATCGAGATCCTGGATCACCCATTTTCGCTTCAGAGCAACATTAAGGAGCGCGGCGCCCAGCGCACCACCGAGGTGAGGCCGCCGCTCGCTCCAGTCGAGGCAGGGGCACGCAAATCGCCGACGCAGGGCTTGTAACGGTTCGACTTGAATTCCCACGGTTTGAAGGGCTCGGACGCCATGCGCACTCAGCTCGTACGCCTTGTCCTCGCCCGAACTGCGGGTTATCCACTCCAGTGCCTGCATTCGATCGTGAAGTAATACGCCAAGAGTTCCTGCCAGGTGATCGTAGCAGGTGCGTGCGGCCCGCAGTCGAGTGGACGTGGTTGAGGCAACCTTGTCGCGGCGGGAGCCGGCAAGGACACTTAAGCCCTCCAGAGCCCGAGCCACGTCAGGCCCGGCGAGACGGTAGAAGTGGTGTTTGCCCTGGATTGAAACATTGATCAAGCGCGCCCTTCTAAGCCGATCGAGATGTACGCTCGCTGTTGACGGGCTTACGTTGGCGACGACAGAGAGTTCCGTGCTCGTACGCGCATGCCCGTCGACCAGGCTGTAGAGAATCCTGGCTCGGGCCGGTTCCCCAATTGCGGCGGCGATGTCGGTAACCGAGGCATCCGTAATTTCTTCCGGATTCGCGATTTGCATATTCTTCCTTTCGAGCGTAGTGAAACCCTCCGACGGAGCGGCTCCCACCAAAATTCTCGCAAGGGACAAGTTGATCATACTTCGTATCTCATCAAAGTGTCGATGTTCGGTGATCTGTTAAACCAGCGTTACGGGTGGGGGGCAATATCAAGGAAGCACGGACATAGCGGCGGCCAGGCGCTATATGCCGTTCTGACACTGACCTGGTTGTTGAAGTACTTTCGGGAATCTACTTGGATTCAATCAGCAACGCAGTCCGCTTCAATTTCGACGAGCCACTCGGGTCGAATGAAACCACCAACCTGGACAAAAGTACAAGCCGGGCGCACTTTACCGAATAGGTCTCGGTGAGCATCGGACGCCTCTTGCCACCGTGAAATATCCGTGACCATGACCCGCGTCCGGAGAATGCTGTCCAAACTTAATCCGGCATCTTGTACCGCTTGTTGAATGATCTCCAGACAGCGCCGGGTCTGTAAGTACACATCGCCGGATGCTGCCACGTTGCTGTCAGGCGCAATGGGTGCGGTGCCACTAATGGCTACAAAAGAACCAATTCGCACCGCCCGGGAAAATCCGATGCGCGCTTCAAATGGCGATTGGGATGAGATAAGTTTTCGCATTCTCGAACCTTTGGCATTACCAGTTTGCGAATTGTCGGGCGGAAGAGGTCATTGGTTCTGCAGGAAGCCACCCGCCGTTTCTTGCAGGTTGGCCGAGCCGCTCACCGCAGTGAAAAACGATCCTTCTATTCTGTTATCAAAATGTCAGCCGAGCGGCCAATTGAACGATGCGTTGAGTTTGCAATGCAGTAATCCCCGATCCCAATGTCGTGCTGGTGATCTGCCCGAAGGTTGCATCGTCGAGATTAGTGTCCGGATTTGCGAATTCGGTGTGATTAAACACGTTGAAAGCCTCTACCCTGAATTCAAGGTTCACCCGTTCCGTGAATGCAGTCGTCTTGGCCAGAGCCAGGTCCAAATTGATGCGGCCCGGTCCCCGGAAGAAATCGCGCCCCGTCGTGCCGTAACCAGACCCGGGAACATCAGGAACAGCCACGAAGGCAGCGCAATTGAAGTAAAGGTTTCCGATATCTGTGAGGCCGGTGTTGGGATTAGCGCAGCTGCCTGTTCTCTTGGGGTTGAGAATCGTGATCTTGCCGATTCCCGGGGCGTAATTCGCGTTTGCAAGATAGCCATCGCCAGCTCCCGACGGGCCAGGATCGGACGGGCTAAAAGAATTAATTAATTCCGAGCTGATACTCAACGGGAACCCAGTTCGCCAGCTGAAGATCGGATACAGGCTCCAGCCTTTCACCAGCCGCTTCGGCGCCGAGGCCCAGGCTTGCTCAAATGGCAAGTCCCAGCCACCGCTAAAGGTAACTCTGTGAGTAACGTCGAAATCTGAGGAAGCGCGGAATATACCGGGTTCGTAATATGGCACCTGCGAATCCCTGTTTCGGAAGCCCGAAGCATTATCGATGCTGTGGCCGTAAGTGTAGGCCAAGGTGAAGTAGGTGTTTCCAATGATTCGGTTCGTGCCGTTTTGCTTGGTTAGAGAAGTTTCCAGGCTGTTGAAATTGCCGAAGGCGACATTGCCGAAGGAGTCCGCATTTTCGAATGGACAATCGGATGGTCCGCCCTGGCTCACACAATATGCGGTGAGATTTGCGTTCTGGTGTTCATTCAGAATGCGCGCCGGATTGGACCCGCTGATGGTGCGCAGATCGAACGGGTTAATATCGATCAACGAGGTTAGCCCTTTTGAACTGCTTCCCACGTAGTTCGCTTCGGCGATGATGCTGCCCGGCAGAGAATGCTGAACGCTCAAGTTGTATTGGTACACATAGGGCGTGTGAAGATGCGGACTCACGAAATAAACGGAACCGCCGGCGGCCGGGAGAAAGTTGTAATACGGGCACGTGTAGCCGGTACCGGCGCAGGTGTTGAACGCGGTAGCGGGATTTGGAGGTTTGGAGGGAAACGGGTTGCTCATGAAGGGAGTGTCGGAATTGGCCCAAGGAGCGCTGTAAAAAGGCATCGCCGAGGTATACGGAGAACTCGTGCACGTCGGGTCGAGGGCAGAAGCAAGGCACGGAAATGCAACATAAGGCTCGCTATAGAACGGCGGAGCGCCATTGAACTGCAGATTGTCTTCGCCTTTCAGGACATCGTAGAAGATACCGAACCCGCCGCGAATACTGGTGGTGCTGTTACTTCCCGGACTCCAGGCAAAGCCGATTCGTGGCGCAAAATTCGTCTTGTCGGGGAAGTTGACGCCGCGGGGGGCTCCCGGATCTCCCGGAAAAACAAGGCCGAGCGGAGCATAGGGGAATTTCACGGACTGGTCCCCGGGCACGATCGAAAAAGTTCTACCTTCGGTATCGAGCTTCGGTGAACTGTACTCGTAACGAATTCCAAGCGTCAGCGTCAGATTCGTTCTCACGCGCCACTCGTCCTGCCCGAACGCGTAAGTGGTCTTGCTGCGGATGTTGTTGGCAGCGTCCGGCCCTTCGAACAAATTATTGGGAGCACCCACAAGAAAGTCAGCGAGGCTGTTGCCGGTACCGTCTCCGCCGGAGGCAAATCCGGCGAAATCAAATGTTCCATCTGTGAAGAATGCGTAGAGCGTATTTTGCTGGTAGGCGGAAAAGCCCGTGCCGAACTTCCAGGTGTTACGACCCCTGACCCAAGTGAATGTGTCCGCAATCGCAAAAGTGTTTCCGGCGAATGTAGTCGGACCGTAGGGGTCCTGCCCGAAGCTCAAGCCATTATCGAATTCCATGAGGGGAGGGCCCGTGGAAATGTCAGAGGCGATGCCGAATTGAGGAATCGCGGGGAAGCTAGAAACGGGTTTATCTTGCAAGTTGCTGTGGCGCTGCGTCGTGCCCCGAAGCTCATTCAGCATGTTGGAGGAAAACGCATGGGTGTAAGTGAGGTTTAAAAAATATGTATCGCTCTGAGTTGTGCTTGGAAAACCAGGCACGGTTGAAGACGTAAAACCTCCAAAAGGCGAGGTGACCGGGTTGCGGTTTCC
>JASICF010000135.1 GCA_030044775.1 Candidatus Sulfotelmatobacter sp.
TGATCATTGCCGCCAGCGGATCGAGCCGGCACGCGGGACTGGCCGGCGAAATCATGATCGAAGACCTTTCTGGCGTTGCCGTCGACGTGGAATATGCCAGCGAATATTGTTACCGCTCGACGCATGCCGCAGTAGATCCGATTGTGATGGTGGTGACGCAGTCTGGCGAAACGGCAGACACCATCGCTGCGCAGCGCGAGGCTCTCACGCGCGGGGTTAAGACCATTGCAGTTTCGAATGTAGCCGAGGCTACAATACCGCGCGAGGCCAGCGCGGCATTGATCACCGGAGCCGGCCAGGAGCTTGCCATACCCGCGACGAAAAGCTTCACCACACAGCTCACGATCCTTTACTTGATGGCGTTATTTCTGGCCCGAAAACGCGGACGGATGACTTCGGAAGTGACTCGATCTTATCTGCAGCGTCTTTTGCGCCTGCCGGAAGCCATTGAGAATCAGCTTCGCACCTGGGATGAACTGGCGGAGCGATTTGGCGAGAGACATTTCCGCGCAGAGAAATTCTTATATCTCGGACGCGGCGTGCATTATGCCATAGCGCGTGAAGGCGCCCTCAAATTGAAAGAAACTTCCTATGCGCACGCGGAGGGTTACCCCGCGGGCGAACTCAAGCACGGCCCGAACGCGCTGGTCGATGACAAGCTGCCCGTGGTCGTTTTAGCAACCTATGACATCGGCGATCCCGACTCCGTGTTGCGCTATCAGCGCACGGTGGAGGTGATGAAAGAGGTCAAGTCGCGGCACGGCCAGGTGGTTACCGTCGCCACCGAGGGCGACACGGAAGTTAGTGGCATTGCAGACGATGTATTTTTTGTCCCTCCCGAGCCGGAACTGCTTCTGCCGATCGTTGAGGTCATCCCCCTGCAACTATTCGCGTTTCACGTCGCAACGAAGAAGGGTTACGACGTGGATCGCCCGCGCAATCTGGTGAAGGCGGTAGTACGGGAGTAGCTGCCCAACCTGCCCGGACTTCAATTTGAATCAGGCTTGAGTCGAAATAAGGGCCATGGCAAAGAACGCTTCTTCTCACCTTGATCTGCAGGCCGTCGCCAAAGACATTATGCGACAACACGGCTTCGACCCCGATTTTTCGCGCGCTGTGAATCAACAGGTTGCGGAGTTGCTGGCCCGTCCGCCGGCCGTCAACGCAGGAGCGGACGTGCGCGATCTGCGGGGACTGTTATGGTCTTCGATTGACAACGATGATTCGCGGGATCTGGATCAGATCGAGGTTGCGGAAAAGAACGACAAGGGAGAAACAACAATCCGCGTTGGCATCGCCGACGTGGATTCCTTCGTTGGGCAGCAGAGCGAGATCGATCAGCACGCAGCGCGCGAAACCACCACGGTTTATGCCGGTGTCCGGAACTTTCCCATGTTGCCCGAACCGCTTTCTACCGACCAGACTTCCCTGCTGGAAAATCAGGACCGGCTTGCCGTCGTTGTGGAATTCAATGTCGATTCGGGCGGCCACGTGACCGCAAGCGACGTGTACCGCGCGGTGGTTCGCAATCGGGCGCAACTGCAATACAATTCGCTGGGAGCTTGGCTGGAAGGAACTGGAACAGCGCCCGCGAAGGTTGCGGCTTCGCCCGATCTCCAGTGGCAGCTTCGATTGCAGAGCGAAGTTGCACAGACGTTAAGAAAGCAGCGCTACGAACACGGCGCGCTCGAGCTCGAAACCGACGAGCTTCTTCCGCTGTTGCTGAACCAGGAAGTCGTCGAAGTGGTAAAGCAAGAAAGAAACCGTGCGACGGAACTGATTGAAGACTTCATGATTGCGGCGAATGGGGTGGTGGCGCGCATACTCGCAAAAGTCTCTTCCCTGCGCCGCATTGTGAGAGAACCGAAACGCTGGGACCGCATCGTGGAAATTGCGGCGGCTCATGGCGAGAAGCTCCCGGCGGAGCCGGATTCGAAAGCGCTGAACGGTTTTCTGGTTAAGCGCAAGGCCGCCGATCCGGATCATTTTGCCGATCTCTCTCTGGCAGTCATCAAATTGATCGGCATGGGAGAGTATGTTCTGGAGCGGCCGGGCCAGGCTGCACCGGGGCACTTCGGCTTGGCCGTGCAAGATTACACCCATTCCACCGCACCCAACCGCCGATTTGCCGATGTGGTGTCGCAGCGAATCTTGAAAGCGTTGCTCGCCGGAAAGAAGAGTCCGTATGCCGATAGCGAGTTGTCGGCAATTGCGGCCAACTGCACGGTAAAGGGCGACGCCGCACGAAAAGTGGAGCGCGACATGGCCAAGCGTTTGGCTGCCGTCGCCATGGAGCGCCGAATCGGATCGGAGTTCGACGCGGTGGTCACGGGCGTAACATCAAGCGCCACATTCGTTCGCGCCTTGCAGGCTCATGTCGAAGGACTGTTGGTGCAGGGAGGCCAGGGACTTGATGTAGGCGACCGGCTGCGGGTCAAACTCATCCGCACGGATGTGCAGCATGGTTACATCGATTTTGCCAAGGTTTAATCGGCCTGGGTTATTTGACAAAGTCCTCGACGGGCCGCCGCTGCCATGTGCGTTCAATCGGCGAATGAGGCTTTCGTTTCAATCTGCTTCGAAGGAAGAATGTTCCCAAAATTTTTCCATAGTTTCTGCGGCCAGTCCCGCCTCATACAAGGCCTTTCCAGCACACAGAAATACGCTCCGCATAGCACTAGAATGGCCGCTCCGACCATCGCGAACTGAAGAAGCAAATACAACGGATTTGGCAAAACTGCGCCAATGAATCTGCTGAAGCGGCCCACGGCAGAGATTACCGCGTAATGCACTAAGTATATCGAGTAGCACATTCCTCCGATAGCAGTGACGAAGCGATGCGACAAAGCG
>JASICF010000136.1 GCA_030044775.1 Candidatus Sulfotelmatobacter sp.
TCTGATCGGCGCGCCTCCAGGGTATGTCGGCTACGAAGAGGGCGGCCAGCTGACCGAGCAGGTCCGCCGCCGTCCCTATTCGGTTGTGCTGTTCGATGAAATTGAGAAAGCACATCCGGATGTGTTCAATGTCATGCTGCAGATCATGGATGACGGCCGACTCACCGACGGCAAAGGCCGCGTGGTCGATTTCAAGAACACAATCATCATCATGACTTCGAATCTCGGCTCGAGTTATCTGCAAGCCGAGAACTTGCGCACGCCGGAAGACTTTGAAAAAGCCACAGAGCGGGTCACCGAAACATTGCATCAGCATTTCCGGCCTGAGTTTTTGAATCGCGTCGACGACATCATCATCTTCCGCCCGCTCGGCAAAGAACAGTTAGTCAAGATTATCGAGTTGCGCCTGGAAGATGTGCGCCGGTTGCTCGCTGATCGCAAGATATCGATCGAGCTGACGGATGCAGCCAAGGAGCTGCTCTTTACGCAGGGCTATGATGCCAATTTCGGAGCACGCCCGCTAAAGCGTGCGATTCAGAAACTGGTGCAGGACCCGCTGGCGATGAAGATTCTGGATGGAGAAATCCTGCATGGAGACCATGTGATCATCGACGCCGATAAAAAAGCCGGCAAGTTGAAGTTCGAAGTCAGCAAGCGCGTGGGCGAAAAAGAGCCGGAAAAAGCGAAACGATAAATTTCGGATTGGAAGCCTTTAGGGTTCGCCTTTCCAGGAGCGGATGACCGTAAAGATCACGATCACACCAGCAACCAGCCCCAAGCAGCTCAATGGATGCTGGCTATTTGGCTGCAACCACGGAGACAGACACATGAACAAGACGAACAAGCCTATATCCAGCAGCCATCCTTCCCATGTCTGCGGGTGCCTGTAACCGGACCATCGCCTGGGGCCATACCAGTAGCGAGGCGGGTGGTTCATGAATGCAAGTGTGCAAAGGCCGCGATTCAATAGTAAAGATGCCGAACGTAACGGAGCAAACCCGGTTCCAAGGTCACCTACCTTCCCGTGATCGTTCCGCATTTGAACTCTTTTCCGCGCGCTCGTATACTTACACCCCGCGATGAAGGTAATTGTCATCATTCCCGCGGCTGGGCTAGGCACTCGCATGGCGCCCGTTCCCGGCGCAAAAGCCAGGAATGCGCCACCCTCGAAGCAATTCACGGAGCTCGGCGGTACGCCGATCCTGATCCACACCCTTCGCAAGTTCGCCTCCGTCGCAGCGGTTACTGAGATATGGATTGCACTGCGTGAGAACGAAATCGCTGGCTTTCGCTCGCGGGTGCAAAGCGAAGCTGCCGATATCCTGAAGAAGGATGTGGACTTTGTGATCGGCGGCGAACACCGTCAGCAATCGGTCGAGAATGCATTGCGAAAGATCTCAGCTGCCCCGGATGATATCGTTATCGTCCACGATGCGGTGCGCCCGTTCGCGACGCCCGAAATCATCGAAGAGGTCATTGAGGCGGCGCGGAAATATGGAGCTGCTATTGCCGGACTTCCTGCCGTCGACACGGTCAAGCAAGTCGAGCGTACCGCCGATGGCGCTCTGATCAAGGCAACCATTCCGCGCGCCAGCATCGTGATGGCGCAAACCCCGCAAGGTTTTCGTTACAGCGTCATCAAAAAAGCTTTCGACGAAGCCTCCGCCGATGGTTTCCTCGGCACCGACGAGGCTTCTCTGGTCGAGCGGTCGGGACACGAGGTTGCGGTGGTCATGGGGTCTCCACAAAACATTAAAATCACATCACCTTCCGACATGGACTTGGCGGAGTTCTATCTGCAATCTTCCCGCCGCTAGCGCATGCCCACCAAACACAGACCGACGATGCGTATCGGCTACGGCTTCGATTCGCACGAGTTTCGTCCTGGAATTCCCCTGAAAATCGGTGGTATGACTTTGCCGCACGACAAAGGCCTTGGTGGACATTCTGATGGCGACGTTCTGCTCCACGCCATCACCGATGCTTTGCTCGGGGCAATTGCTGCTCCTGATATCGGCGCACTTTTCCCTCCGTCGGATCCCAAATGGAATGGCGCCGATTCTGTCATCTTTCTGCGTGAAGCGCTCCGGCGAACGCGTGATGCAAAATATGCCGTCGCAAATGTTGACGCGAGTCTTATCCTCGCCGCTCCGAAGATCGGCCCTCACACCGCAGCGATTCGCGCCCGCATTGCAGATTTACTGGCCATCCCGGCCGATTGTGTTGGCCTCAAGGCGAAGACTCCGGAAGGGTTGAATCTGGAAAATGCCGCGATCGCGCACGTGGTTGTCCTTTTGGAGGCGGGCAAGCCGGCTCCAACGAAGAAGAGGAAGAAAAGGTAAGCTTGTCAATTCGCGTTCACTTTCCCGCGGCGCGAACAAATGCGCGGAAGATTGCTCGAGACGCCTCGTCGTCATCCACCGAGCGCTCTGGATGCCACTGCACCGCCAGCACGAAATGAGCCCCGTCCCTGCCTTCGAGCGCTTCAGTGATCCCATCGTCCGGGCAGCGGGCAACCACGCGCAGGCCTTCGCCGACTGTATCGGCCGATTGATGGTGCGAGGAATTGACTGGCAGCTTCGCTTGGGCTCCGGATTGCTTCCGGTCACTAGATAGAATCTCGGCAAGCCTCGAATCCTTTTCCAGCGCAACCTCGTGCGCAACGGCGACTTTTCTTCCCGCATCATGATTTACCCGTGTGCGCAGGTCTACCGGCAAAAAATCCGGAATGTGCTGAATCAGCGATCCTCCCCGGAAAACGTTCAGGCTCTGCAAGCCGTAGCAGATGCCAAGCACCGGCTTCCCCAGGTAATACGCATTTTCGAGCAGAAATTCGTCCACCGCCTCTCGCCGCTGATCCGCTTCGGCAGTATGCGGGGATCGCTCGGCCTCAAATTTCACCGGATTCACATCGGCTTTGCTGCCAGGCAACAGAAATCCGTCGCAGCCGCTAACCAACTTCCTCAATTCTTCCCGGCCTAAGTCGAGCGGAATGCGGACGGCTTCGCCATCTGCCAGCGCAACGGCGCGCTCGTATTGCGGAATCGCCCTCTCGGCGTATTCGAGATCAAGCGAGTGCGGCATGGGAATCGCGATTCGGGGGGGCATATCAGTTTGCAATTCTCGAACGCGTCTCGCCGCTGACCCTCGCGATGCCCAGCAGAGTTTTTGATTGGAGGAAATGGCGAATCTCGACGATGAACGAGACCACACAAACAACCGCCCCCCCCACTAGGGCAACCGGCACGGCTATCTGACGGTACGCGATCCGCATGTCGGGATGAGTGTGGTGCAGGGCTGCCACCGCGCAGGTACCGACGATCCCCAGCAGCAAGCTGATGGCGAACAAGAGCAGCGTGCCGATGAAAGTCATCACCGCGACCCGAAAGGGAATCGCGTACCAGCGGGGCGGGTGTGGCGGCGAAGCCATGTATCTAGGCTACACCATGGCATCGTCTCCGAGGCAGAACCGGTGCTCACTGCGGCAGGCCGATCCGGCGCAACAGGTCCGCGTAGCGGGGGTCAGAGCGGACGTTGTCGAGCATCGGGTCAACCTTGATCAGAAACAGTTGAGTTCGGCCGGGAAAAGCCTTTTCCAGCTCCGCGAATGCGGCATTTTTGTCACCTAGCAATGCATAGTCGTCGGCGGCATCACCATAATCCCCATCGGCATCCTCCTCTCTTGCATACTCCCTGGCGAATGCCGCATAACCTGACTGATTGAAAACCTGTTTTAGCTTCTCTGCACGGGCATCGCGCCCGCTGAGGTGCTCGTACCTGAGGTACTGCTCCACGGCTTTGCTGTAGTCCCCCATCTGCTCGTACCCGTAACCGAGGGTAGCTATGGCGTGGGTATTGCCTGGATCGATCTCCAAGGTTTTATTCGCCTGCTGGATCGCACGGTTGCTTTCGTGGGACATCCAATAGAGCTGGGCGAGAGCCCAGTTATATTCGACCGAAATAGGATCGAGTTCCACGGCCTTAGCACATTCCGCCTGCGCGTTCTGCAGTCTGCCCATGTCAGCCTCAAACCAGGAAGAAACTTCATGGGCATAGGCTGAATTGGGGTCAAGGGCCAGGGCAGTGCCAGCTTCCTGTTCCGCCTCGGAAAAGTTCCAGAAGTATAAAAGATCGACAAAGGCCAATGAGATGTGAGACTCAGGAATCTGACTGTCGTGCTCTAAAGCCTTGCGCGCTGCCGACTGCGCTTTATCAAACGGAAGACGTCCTGGGACGTAACCGAAGTATCCCTGCATCGTAGAAGCATCTGCCAGCCCTGCATAAGCACCTGCGTAGTTCGGGTCTCGTGCAATCGCCTGCTCGAAAAGGCCAACCGCAGCCTCCAGATCCACCGCCTCAAACTTGTCGAAATGGTATCGCCCCTTCAAATAAAGCTGATACGCTTCGGCGTCTCTGGTGCCCGCCTGGGCAAGGCTGTCACGCACGCCCCCGGCTAGCTGGGGCCGCAATTGGCCAGCAACATCACGGGTGATGGCACCTTGCAGAAGCGAGGCATCGATGGAACTGCGCTTGTATCGTTGGCCCCAGAGTTGAGCTCCAGTTGCGACATTCACCAACTCTGTTTCAATATCCAGCTCGTCACCGTGCTCAACTACGTGTCCGGTCAGCACGGCGTCGACATGTAGCTCGCGCCCAACGCCTTGCGGATCGTCCTGCCGCGATTTGTAGTGAGAGACGGTACTCCGAGCCATCACCTGGAGGTTCGGAAGCCGAGAAAGGGAATTAGTAATTTCCTCAGAGATGCCTTCGCCGAGGTAATCCATTTCGGGGTCTTTGCTCGCATTCGCAAACGGCAGCACCGCTATCGAATGGATTGGCGCAGCATCGGTTCTGCGGGAGCGAAGCGTGCGCCATGCCAGAAACGCAGATCCCACAAGAACGACCGCTGCTGCAACTGCGACGACTCCCCGCAATCTTCGGCGCGAGGCTATCCGCGTTCCCGCTTCTGCTACCGTCGCTGCAATCTTCCCGCTCTCCGTATCTCGCCTCAGCCGTTGCAGGTCAGCTCTCATCTCTCCGGCGCTCTGATAACGCAGGTTCCGATCCTTCTCCAACGCCTTGTGAATGATGTCTTCCAGCTTGCTTGGCAAATCGGGATTCAGCCGCACCGGTGGTACCGGATGGCGCTCCAGAATGGCATTAAAGATCAATCCTGAGCTCTCGCCCCGAAACGGCAACTGCCCAGTCGCCATCTCGTACAGCACCGCCCCAAACGAGAACAGATCAGTTCGCGAATCCAGTTCCTTTGCCCGTACTTGCTCCGGCGACATGTATGCCACTGTTCCCAGCGCACTCCCGGGACTCGTCAGCTGTTCCGGCGACTCGATGGTCGGGGCGCTCATGGCGATGCTCTCGGGCTTCAGCGTGATCTTGGCTAGCCCGAAATCGAGAATCTTTGCCTGTTCTCGGTTCGTCACGAAGATGTTCGCGGGCTTGATGTCGCGATGAACGGTGCCCTTCGCATGGGCCGCGTCCAGAGCGTCAGCGATCTGGATACCAAGATCGAGCACCGTCTCGACCTCCAGCGGCTTGCCCGCGATCCGATGCCGGAGCGTCTGGCCCTCGAGGAGTTCCATCGCTATGAAGGTGCGCCCATCGGCTTCGTCGATTTCGTAGATAGTGCAGATATTCGGGTGATTGAGGGAAGACGCTGCCTTGGCCTCGCGCTGGAAGCGGCTGAGGGCTTGCGCATCGTGGGCAAGTTCGTCGGGAAGAAATTTCAGAGCGACATGGCGGCCAAGCTTCAAGTCCTCCGCTTCATACACGACGCCCATGCCTCCGCCACCGATCCTGTTAAGGATGCGGTAATGGGAAACCGTCGTCTGCCCCACGGGTTGGGAGGACGTGGTCACTGGCAAAACATGTTAGGTGTGAGGGAAGGGAAGGTCAACGGATTGTATCGTCCGGTAGTGGTCGTCAGTTCAAAGCGATCCACCACCTGCCTCCACCGCCATGCCCTGGACCCAGGGCGCTGGTGTATAAAAGAGCAAGGATGTCGCAAGCGGCACCAGCAATTACGCGGAGCCCCGCCGATGTGGTGCGGATGACGCCTGTCTCCCAGGCGGCAAATGGGGTCTGCTACGCCACTGCTGGTGAAAGCTCAATCGGCGCGTTTGATCTTGAGCGCATGATTGCCGCCGTGCCGGCAAAGATCGCCTCGGCGCTCAAGCGCAAGGCTTACTACTTTGTGCCGCTCACGGTCAGTCAAGGCGAGGAGATTCTGATTGCCGATCGCTACGATGTCGCGCTCAGCGATAACGCCGTCTGCCATCGGAATCTGAATCTCGGCGATTCGCAGTGCGTTTTTATTTCCACGCGGCTCACAGATGATAAGTTTTCCGTTGCGTTCGAGTTCTACATCAACGTTGGCCATGCCCTGGTCGAGATCGCGGGAGTCTCGAATGAATTCAGCGAACTCGCGTGGAAGCAGGTCGAATCGGGAATTCGCGGCGAGACTTCGCTCGATGCCTGGGAATCTCGAAAGTTGGCGACTGCGGCCGGACCAGACGCCGAACGCTATAAGAACGAGTACTTTGAGGCAACCTTCGCCGACACGATTTCGATCTACCTGTTATCGCTGTTTTTGGATGTCGATTACTACGATCTCCGCGAGCGGGATTATCCTTTGCTCGCTCCTTCGGCGCTCGCCGAACGGTTAAGGAAAGTTGCCGAATTATTTCCTTCCAATCCCGGCTTTGAGTTTGCCGTGTTATATAAACGGCGGGGATAGTGCAGGAAGACTTTTCGCTTCGATCAGCCGGGATTTCCGGATTTCGGCAAAACGAGCGGGCAAGGCTACCCGCTCGCACCTCTTATTTGTTTCCAATCACAAAGTTCACTGAGCTTGATCCGTTTGCGTTCACCGTCACCGATTTCTCCCACGTTTTCGGCTCGGTGAAAATTGGCCGCTGCACCGCGCGCTCCGTCAGAACATCGTAGGCCTGTTCCTTCCCGGCCAGTCCCCATCCTTCATGCCAGGCGATGATCTGATAAGTCCCCGCAGGAACGCTAGTGAACTCAAAGCGTCCGCTCTCGTCCGTGACCGCATAGTAGGGGTGTGGAACCACCATCATCTCGGCGTTCATCCATACGTGGCCGCCGTTGCAATGCAGGTTGACCAATCCGGGCATCGACATGGTGCGCGAAACTACTTGGCCGGTGAACGGAAATGGCAGGTTGAAGGTGGCCGCTCCATCCATGTGGATGGTGTGCAGCGTGGCGTCCGAGCTCTGCATCTGCAGATCAGCGCCCGCGGGCACAAGCAGGATGTGAGGAATATAGCGGCAATGCCTCTGGTCCAGATGGCGCCTCTGCTCCGGCAGATCCATGGCCTTCCCGGCCGAAATGTTTTTGATGTAGACAATGGTGTTGGCCACCCCGCCCTCGGGGCCGACAATCAGTCGATCGAGACTAGTGGTCTTTTTACCGTCGGTCTCGCAAATCTGAGGGTCCTTGGTGATGGGATAGTCCAACTCGTGGGGCACCGGCCCCGACCATTTAACAGTACCCGAGATTGTTCCGCCATCGGTCACGGTAACCACCCGATAGTCCGACTGGGCGGTCGCCATGATGCCAATACATAGAAAAGAAAGCAGTAAACAAGCACGAAGTATCAGAGCCCGCATACAAATTCCCCCTGACGCCCACGTCCCACGCTGCTCCGCTATCGTGAAACGCGGGTTAAATTTTTGAATCGCCCT
>JASICF010000137.1 GCA_030044775.1 Candidatus Sulfotelmatobacter sp.
CAAGAGATATTGAAAGCGTTTGTTGTAGTACTCGCGTACCGAGGGAACGGTTTTCAGCAGGCGCGTGGCTTCGAGAAGGAGATCATCGAAATCGAGCGCGTTGGCGCGGCGAAGTTCTTTTCGATATTCCTCGTACAAATGCGCGATTTTTTCATTTTTCGGGTCGGCCGATTGCAGGTAAAGCTCCTGCGGGTCGAGCATGTGATTCTTCGCCCAGGAAATACGCGAGAGCACAGTGCGTGGGGTGAGTTGCTTATCGTCGAGACCGAGGCGCTTCATGACCGATTTAACGATCGACTGCTGATCGGCCTCGTCGTAAATGACGAATTTCTTGGTGAGGCCGATCTTTTTGGAAATCCCAGGCTGGCCCAGTGTAGCCGAGGGAATCTGCAGGGCCTCGATATCGCGGCGGAGAACGCGCACGCAAAAGGAATGAAACGTAGAGATGACCGGCTTGGCGATGCTGAGCCCACCTACGAGTTTTTCCACACGCTCACCCATTTCGGCGGCGGCTTTGTTGGTGAAAGTCATCGCGAGAATCGATTCCGGCATGACCCCCTTGTGATCGATCAGATACGCGATGCGATAGGTGATGACACGGGTTTTGCCGCTGCCCGCACCGGCGAGGATAAGCACTGGGCCTTCGGTGGTTTCGACGGCTTCGCGCTGCTGCGGGTTAAGTTGATCGAGAAAAGACAATGCGGGAAATGGCTCCGGATTGATGAATCAATTTTACAGGGGAATTGACCGCTGCGGAGCGCTTGGCTCGTCGTTTTAGGCACAAATGGCTGGGCGCGCGGCCTCGCCGTCCGCGTGAAGCTAGTGCGCTGGCTTCAGATAATTATCCATGGAAATATCGAAGTACATCAGTTCATTACCCTTGGCGTTGTCGACGCCGGTGGCGTAGATGTGAGCGCCGGCCAGGGGAGCGTCGATATCTTCTATATCGAAGAATAAAAATCCTGACTGGGTGTTGTGCGGCTCGACGGCGCGGGCCGCAAATTGCGAAGATTCCACCTCGGCTCGCTCTTTGTCGGTGATCGTGCCTTTCACTTTGCTGCGCGGAAAAGGAAGCGGCATTTGCGGCTTGGTTCCGCCCTGGGGATTCACCAGGCGGCGGTAGATATCGTCTGGCGAAGCAGGGGTGAGCTTGGAATTGTTCGCCGTGGTCAGCGTGATCTGCATTTCGGCAATGGAAACGGGCTGGTCGCTATTGTTGGTCACGATAAAGAAAACGGGAAGGAATCCGTGGTCGTGAAAATTGATGGAGAAGATTTTCGCCTTTTCGGCCGTGTCGTAAGGGTCGGCTGCGATAGCGACCATTTCGTCGGGGTGGTCGTCGTGCGCGGGATAAGTTTTCGCGGGCTGCGCCTGGGGCTTGGAAAAATTCTTGGCTGCGACGGGTGTAGTGAAGATGGTGATCAGGCAGGCGACTGTGAAAGCGCGGCGCAACCAATGCTCGGCAATCGAGGGCATGAATCCGATTATAGAGCGAAAGCTTCTGTTTCCTGTCGATGGAGAATGCGCTTCACCGGCTGTTGAATCCTGCCATAGAGGCAAGCGTGCAGGGCAGCGCGCGCAAGACTTTGTTTAGAATGGCTCAACTTGATCACCCGCTTCTATAGCCTTCTTTATGGCGCACTTCTGGCGCTCGCGATGCTGGCGAGCTCGCCCTACTGGCTTTTCCAGATAGCGATCCGCGGGAAGTATCGGAAAGGGTTTGCCGAGCGAATGGGGCGCGTCGCGGAGCGTTTGCGATTGCCAAAAGGCGACGAGAAGGTGATATGGGTGCATGCCGTTTCAGTGGGTGAGGTGCTCGCGATTGCCGGACTGGTGGAGCGACTGCAGAGCGATTCGTGGGCGCGAATAGTTGTTTCGACCACCACTGACACCGGGCAGGCATTGGCACGGGAGAAGTTTGGCGAACACAATGTGTTTTATTTCCCCATGGATTTTCGGTTTGCCGTCCGTCCTTATCTCCGGGCCCTACGTCCGAAGATGGTGGTGATCGCAGAGACGGAGTTCTGGCCAAACTTTATGCGGCTGGTGCATGCGAGTGGCGCGAAGATAGTGGTGGTGAACGCGCGCATTTCTGACCGTTCGTGGCCAAGATATCGGCGATTTCGGGGATTGCTGAGAGAGGTGCTGGGGAATGTGGATTTATTTCTGGCGCAGACCAGCGAGGATGCAGCGCGTTTGGAAGCCATAGGTGCCGGCGCCGAGCGCGTGCGGGTGGTGGGAAATCTAAAATTCGACCTTCCCGTGCCTGAGGCGCCCACGATTGTAGGAAAGCTACGCGAGTCAATTACGGCAAACGGCGCTGGGCCAGTGCTGGTGTGCGGCAGCACCGTCGAGGGTGAAGAACCAGTGCTGCTGAAGGCATTCGAGAACTTGCTGGTGCGGCATCCGCAAGCCGTGATGATTCTTGCTCCGCGGCATCCCCAGCGCTTCGTGGTCGCGGCTGCGTTGCTCAAGAAACTGTCGATCCGCTTCTGGCGAAGGTCGCAGTGGAGTGGCGAGCCGTTGAATGGGGGAGTACTGCTGCTCGATACGATAGGCGAATTGGGCGCGTTATACGGCCTCGGGGATGTCGCGTTTGTCGGGGGCAGCCTCGTTCCACGGGGAGGGCACAATATCATTGAGCCGGTACAGCATGGGGTGGCCACGGTGGTGGGGCCGCATACAGAGAATTTTCGCGGCATCGTCCGCCAGTTTCAGAGTCAGGACGCGCTGAAAGTTGCTGATCCATCCGATCTGCCCCTGGTGCTGATGGAATTGCTTGCAAGCGACGCCGAAAGAAAAAAATTGGCACAACGAGCCTCTGACACCATGCGGTCGCAGCTGGGCGCGACCGAACGAACCCTGGCCGAGTTGCGAAAGCTGCTGGTACTGGCATGAGGGTTCATCCCCTGTCTGCCATCTACGGCGGCGTGGTTGGAGTACGCAACCTGCTCTACGACCGCCGGCTGTTGCCAGTACGCCGGCTGCAAGGGCCGGTGGTCAGCATTGGAAAT
>JASICF010000012.1 GCA_030044775.1 Candidatus Sulfotelmatobacter sp.
GCGGATCGTGCGTCATCACCTCTGCCAGGCACGTGCTCCGCGGGTCGCGTCCCGCCGCGACCACGCGTTTCATCAGGTCGCGCTCCGTGAAAATCCCCACCAACTTTCCCTTGTGCAGCACCGGCACGGCCCCAATATTCTGCTCCACCATGACTCGCACGGTTTCCAGCACGGTCTGCCCCATTTCAGCGTCGAAAGTTTCCTGAGATTTGATTAAGTCGCAGATTCGCATCTGGCCCTCCTCGCCGGCAAACTAAACAGGGGCGCGAGTATAGTCCGAAACCAGATGCATGGGAAGAGACAAACGTTGGTCGGCCAGAAAAAAATTGCGGAGAAGGCCTCGATCTGGGAACGGCTGGGGCCTGAACCAGAAGAACCCATGTCGCCGTGAGCGGCCATCCACTTCTAGTCCCCGGCAAATACAAAATAGCAAGCGCTCAATCCGCCGCCGAATCGCTCCCGCGGCTGCGCCGTAATCACAATGTTGTACTGCTCCTCCGTCATAAGGCTCGGGTCTTTCAGCGGGTCGCGAAACTCTGGCTCGGGTTGAATCACCGCCAGTTGCGTGAGGAATTCATGCACCTCGCGGGTGCGCTCGCCGCCCGCAACCAGAAACGAAACTTCGGCATTCTGCGCGCAAAATTCCCATGCGAGCGACGCTGCCAGATTCACCGCCCGCTCGTAGGCCGCCTCCGAAACGGCTCCGGCTGCCGGATTATCGAAAATAATGCATAGTTTGCGCTCATCCTCGCGGGCGAACTCGCGCACCTTCAGCGATCCTGATTTCGCGGTCGCTTTCCAGTCCACGTGGCGTGCCGAATCTTCCGGCATATATTCACGAATGCGGTACAGGTCCGCCCCGCGTCCGCGGACAAAACTCTCCCACTCGCCCCGCAGCGCCGGCAAAATCTCAACTACTTCTTCCGTCGGTGCGACCGGCGGGTAAACGATAATCTGCCGTTGCAGCGCGACGTCCCGCGTCTTGGTGAGGAAGGCAAACGGAAATTGCGTCGCCAGGCCGAAGCTCGATTCGCAATATCTCCCGCGGCGCGCAAAGCGTAACTGCACGTCCGCCTGCAACTCGGCTTTGGCCGGCAGATAGGGAAAATAAACCATCCCCTCGAAGATGCCCGGCGCTGGAGCGGTCGGCGCCACCCGTCTCACTTTCCAGTCCCGCATGCGCACCCACTGCCGCGCTGCCGGACGGTTCATCGGGAAGGCAAATGTTGTCGGCTCCCACTTCCAAACCTTGCGCGTAGTATTTTTCTTCTCTCTGCTTGCCGCCACCACGCGAATCGAAAATGCGGGCAGGAACCGCCGCGCATTATTCACCACCACTCTCGCCATCACCGGCCGTTCGGCAAAAACGTATTCCGGAATCCGAACGTCCAGCTCCAGCCCGCGCAGCACCATCGCCGAAATTACTCCAGACACCAGGATCGCGGCCAGCATCGCCGCCACCACGATGTACAGCAGATTGTTTCCCGTGTTCAGCGCGGCAATCCCGATCACCAGCGTCGCCAGCACATAAACCACGCCGGCCTTGGTGACTTCATACCGCAAACTTTCGCGCAATCGCTCGATCGCCACTCGCCGCGCCAGGTAAGGAACCGTCACCAGCCCGACAAACACGGCCATCAGTAGCGCCAGCGACGCCAGAATCACCGAGGCCCAAACATTTCCAGCCTCGCCCGAAACCGTCGAGAGCAACGCTGCCCCGAACGCCAATCCCAATCCCATTAGCGCCAGCAGAAACTTGATCCACACTTCTCCCGACGCGGAACGCAGCCACGCAGCCGCACCACGGCCTTCCGTCGCATTCAGGGAATTGGTATAGAAGCCGGCCACTCTTCGCAGACTAGCACCGCGCGCAGGCAGGAGCAACGAAACCGCGCTCGCGGAAAAGCGTTCGTAACCTAGGTGGTTGAGGCAAAGTTCGGCAAAACAAAGTTCGACGAGGCAAGGTTCGACGAAGAGAAGTTCGGCGAAACAAGAGTCCGCCGAGGCGAGAGATGTCAGTATTCCGCCAGCTCTTTCATCCCGCGGAACAGATCGTTTGGTTGCGGCAGGATCGCGTCTTCGAGAATTGGCTGGTACGCGACAAACGTATCCGCCGCCGCTACCCTGCGCACGGGAGCATCGAGCCGGTCAAACAGTTGATCGGCAATGCGGGCGGCGATCTCCGCCCCATAACCCCAGCTCAATGTATCTTCGTAAGCGACAAGCACCCGGTTGGTTTTCTCGACCGATGCGGCAATCGTCTCCCAGTCAAACGGACTCAGACAGCGCAGATCGATCAACTCGACCTTGACGCCATGCTCCCGCTCCAGCTTCTGCGCCGCTTGCAGCGCCCGCGGCACCACCGCGCCATAAGTGATCACCGTCAAATCCTCGCCCGGCTGCACAATCTTCGCCTTGCCGAACGGAATCATGAAATCCGGGCCGGGATAAGGGCCGCGCCCATACGTCTCGCGATATAGCCGCTTGTGCTCCAGGAACAAAACCGGATCGTCGCAGCGGATCGCGGTGCGCAGCAGCCCCGCTGCATCGGCCGCGCTCGAGGGAAACACCACGCGCAGACCCGGTATGTGCGTGAAAATGCTCTCCCCGCACTGCGAGTGATAAATCGCTCCACCGGTCAAGTACCCGCCGATCGCTACGCGAATGACAACCGGGCAGGAAAACGCGTTATTCGACCGCCATCGGATCACCGCGAGCTCGTCGCGAATCTGCATCATCGCCGGCCAGATGTAATCGAAGAACTGGATTTCAACCACCGGCTTTAATCCCCGCGTAGCCATTCCCGTCGCCCGCCCGACGATCGCGGCTTCGGCGAGCGGCGAATTAAACACGCGCTCCGCCCCGAACTCGCACTGCAAGCCGAATGTGAGCTTGAATACCCCGCCCTTGCCCTTCACCAGCTTCTGCTTCAGGTATTCTTCCCGGCTGCAATCGGCCACATCTTCGCCAAAAATCACGATGCGGTCGTCGCGCTTCATCTCGTCGCGCAGAGTCGCATTGATCAAATCCGCCATCGTTCTCGGCGCCGATTTCTTTCCATCTCCCGAATCGCTCGCCGGCACATCAAACAAATTCGACGTGGGATCGAGATCCGGCGAATACACAAACTGCGTCACGCTCTCCGGCGCAGGCGGCAACGCTGCCAGTGCCTGATCGATGGCAGCCTGCAAATCCTCGTCGACCTTCTTTTCCAGCTCGTTGATGCCCTTGGCGTCGAGAATGCCTTCGCGCAACAAAAACAATTGCGTCCGCGATACCGGATCGCGCGCCGAATCCCGTTCTCGTTCCGAATCCGGCCGGTACAACTTCTCGTCATCAGACAGCGAATGCGAGTACGGACGAATCACATGCGCGTGCACCAGCGCCGGCCCATGCCCTTCGCGGCAATATCGCGCCGCCCGTTGAAATGCGGCACAGCTCGCCACCGGATCGGTGCCATCGACTTCTTCGAAATGAAAATTTGGAAAGCCGGAAACCAGCCGTGAAATGCTCCCGCCGGCCGTCTGCACCTCCACCGGCACCGAGATCGCGTAGCCGTTATCCTGCACGCAGAAAATTACCGGCAGCTTACCGAGTGCGGCGGCGTTCAGCGCTTCCCAGAATTCCCCTTCGCTTGAGGTTCCGTCTCCGAGAGAAACGTAAGTAACTTCATCACCATGAAAGCTGACGTCTTTGAACTGCCGGTAATCGAGATCAGCCCTTGGCGCCCC
>JASICF010000138.1 GCA_030044775.1 Candidatus Sulfotelmatobacter sp.
ATCAAGCCGGTTCTGTTTGGCTTTATCATCTCAAGCATTGGATGTTTCTACGGCATGAATGCCCGCGGCGGAACACAAGGTGTAGGCCGCGCTACCACCCAGGCCGTGGTTGCGGCTTCGGTTCTTATCCTGGCGACAGACTTGTTTTTGACCCGGTTGTTGATGGCAACTTTATCTTTCCACTGAGTTCATGGCCGCGCCGACTTTACCTCTCGATTCCCGTTCCATGGCGACGACCGATGCGGCGGCGCCGGCGATTGTATTTGAAAACGTCGCCCTGGCGTTCGGAAACAACGAGGTGCTGCGCGGCGTTTCGTTTTCCTTGCCGCGCGGCGAGACCAAGGCCTTATTCGGGGTTGCGGGTTCTGGAAAAAGCCTGATCCTGAAGCTGGCGATCGGATTGATTCGTCCGGATTCCGGGCGCATCGTCGTTCTCGGCCAAGATGTAACGGAGATGAGCGAGGAACAACTTTTCGACCTGCGCGGCAAAATCGGCATGGTGTTTCAGGAAAGCGCGCTTTTTGATTCTCTGACCGTGCGCGAGAATGTCGCCTACCGGCTGATGGGCGTGCACGGCATCTACAATGACGAAATCGACCAAAAAGTGCGCGAGGTGCTGCGTTTCGTGGAACTGGAACGCACGGTGGAACTGTATCCGCCCGAGCTTTCGGGCGGCATGAGGAGGCGCGTAGCCATCGCCCGAGCGCTGATTACGCGCCCCGAACTGCTGCTCTATGATTCACCAACTGGAGGGCTCGATCCGGTGACTTCGAACACGATTATCGAATTAATCGTGAAGCAGCGCGATGTGAACAAGACCAGCGCCCTGATGGTCACGCACCGCCTGCAGGACGCATT
Organism: Candidatus Sulfotelmatobacter sp.; assembly: GCA_030044775.1. GTDB lineage: Bacteria > Acidobacteriota > Terriglobia > Terriglobales > Acidobacteriaceae > Sulfotelmatobacter. The sequence goes on from JASICF010000138.1 coordinate 859, forward strand.
CACGATGGCCACGCATCATTTTGATCGGCAGGCGAATCGGATGGTGCCGCTGCCACGCGGACAACAATGCGAAGTTCCGATGAGTTTTCTGTTTCTCCGCGACGGCAAAGTGATTTTCGACGGAGACGTTCACGCCCTGGCGCACACCCAGGATGAGTACCTAAAGGAATATATTTCCTAGGCGCGCGGGCTGCAGACATTGACTTGACGGTGGCTTCAACGTAACAATTCCCGCCATGATCGAATCGACCATCTCCCACTACCGCATCATCGAAAAGCTCGGGGGCGGCGGCATGGGAGTGGTCTACAAGGCCGAGGACACCCGGCTGCATCGTTTTGTTGCCCTTAAGTTTTTGCCGGAGGAAGTCGCGCGCGACCCGCAAGCGCTTTCCCGTTTCCAGCGCGAGGCGCAGGCCGCCTCGGCGCTGAACCATCCCAACATCTGCACGATTCACGACATCGGCGAGGAGAACGGCAAGGCGTTCATCGCCATGGAGTATCTGGAAGGCAAGACGTTGAAGCAGCGCATCGCCGGCCGAGCGATGGATCTCGGGGAGATTCTCTCGTTGGGTATCGAGATCGCCGATGCTTTGGACGCAGCGCACGCCAAAGGAATTGTGCATCGCGACATCAAGCCCGCAAATATTTTCGTCACGGATCGCGGACATGCGAAAATTCTGGACTTCGGTTTGGCCAAAGTCACTACCGCGGCCGGCCCTTCAGCTCAAGTGGCTGCGGGAAACACGCTGACGGCGATCGAGGAGCATCTCACCAGCCCCGGCACCACCCTGGGAACGGTTGCGTATATGTCGCCGGAACAGACCCGGGGCAAAGAGCTGGACGCCCGCACCGATCTCTTCTCCTTTGGAACGGTGCTGTATGAGATGGCAACGGGAGCGCTGCCGTTCCGAGGCGAAACTTCCGCCCTCATCTTCAAAGCAATTCTCGATACTGTTCCGGTGCCGGCGGTGCGATTAAATCCAGACGTGCCCCCGGAGCTGGAACGAACGATTGCGAAGGCTCTGGAGAAAGACCGCGATTTGCGGTGCCAGTCTGCGGCCGAAATTCGCTCCGACCTGAAACGGTTGCAGCGCGACACGAGTTCAGCCAGAGTTCCAGCTTCGGCGGCGGAAATAGTGAACCCGGAAGTGACCGAGCGCTCCATAAGCGGCGGCGTGCCGGCCCGCGCGAGTTCAGGCACAGTTTCACTTTCGCCGGCGGGGGGAAGGAAGTATGTGATCGCCATTGTGTGCGTGGCCATTGCACTGGTCTTCGGCTTTGCATATCGCTTCTGGCCGCGCACATCAGCCCCGGCTCTGCCTGGCAAGGTGACTCAGATCAGCCACTGGAACCGGGCGATGATCCGGCCGACGCTCTCGCCGGACGGGCACACCATCGCATTTTCCTCTCCCACGGACGGCATCTTCCAGATCTTTGTCATGCTCACCTCCGGTGGCGACCCCCTGCAACTGACAAATGACGAGGGCGACAAGCAAGTAACATCTTTCTCCGCCGATGGCACGCAGATTTATTACAGGCGGTTGTGGGGCCGGGAAGAAATATGGGCGGTGCCGACCCTGGGAGGCGCTCCCAAACAAGTTGTCGCCGGGAAGGAATTGGCTCCATCACTCGACGGTAAATGGCTGTTCTACGTTCCTGAAAATAGCCGCGCGGTTTACCGGGAACAGCCTTCCGGCATGGGTGCGGAACAGGTTTTCAAGCTTGAGAACGAAAGTTTCGCTCCCGAACAGATTTTGCCTTTTCCCGGCGGCGACGAGATTCTGGTGGTTGCCTCGGAGAACCTCACTGCTTACCACCTTGAAGACGTGCACGTCGACACGCATGCCGCCACCGACCTGGGAACCATCCCAATGTCCAGCCGCGCCGCCTGGGAGCAGCCCGGGCGATCCCTCCTCTTCAGCCGCGTCGAAAACGGCATCCAGAATATCTGGAGGTACGATCTGCATGACCGGCAAATGACGCAGGCGACTTTTGGCTCCGGGCCGGATTCGAGCCCCATGGCCAGCCAGGACGGCAGGATTTTTTACATCGGCGGGAAAGCGGCGGGATTTTTGACGGCGTACAACACTCGGACTAAGCAGTCGATCGACCTGGCAGACGACGCATCCACTCAGCCAGCCATCTCGCCGGACGGCAAGCACCTGATCTATATCGTGACTTTGGGCCCACACTCGTCGGAGCTGTGGCTCTCTGACATTGATGGCAAGAACAAAACCAAAATTGCTTCGGGAGAATCAATCGCAACCGGCGTCTGGTCCCACGATGGATCGCAATTTACCTTTATGCAGCCGCTGGGAGGAACTGTCCACCTGTACGTGGCGGGAGCGGATGGAAATAATATCCGGCAAATACCCTGGAGCGGTCTGTTCGTTGGAACGTTCTACCTCAGCCGCGACGGGAAGTCGTTTTATGTGAGCTCGATGAAGTCGGCAGAGGCTCCGGCCCAAAACTGGCAGATCAATCTCGACGGGTCGAACGCGCGAGCGCTGACCGAAGGTTGCGGATTCGAAACCGACGAGAGCGCAGACGGAAAGTATCTGTTGGCGATAGATCAGAGAGGCACGTCGCAGGGCATTTATGAGATATCTCTGCCCGACAACAAGTGTACGAAGCTGACTTCGGACGCCATAACCTACAACGTTTTTTTTGCGCCTGACAACAAATCGCTGCTGTACGCGACCGTGACTCGCGGTTCCGCAACTATTTACCGGCAGCCGTGGAGCGACGGCAAGTTCACAGGGCCGGCACAGGTGGCCTTCAAGGTTCCGTTCGCTTTCAGCATCGGATACGGCGGCAATGCCTACGATTTCTCGCAGGATCTATCGACCATTGTCTACGCCCGGCCGGGCGGGCAACAGGACTTGTATTCGGTGAGCCGTCAGTAGGCAAGATTAGCGGTCATCGACAAGCCACTGGCTGCGCAGCACGCTAAGCACCTGATGCGTCGACGCCCCACACTCAGCCAACTGCCGAGGCTCACTTTCCTGCCATCTCTTTTTCTACCTCCTCCGCTTTCGAGGGCAAGGCTTCGCTCAGCTTGACGAGCTTGCCACCGGCATCGACGTAGAAATCGTCTTCGATGCGGACTCCCAGATTTTCTTCAGGAATATAAATTCCCGGCTCGATAGTAAACGCCATGCCGGGACCGAGCGGGACGGTGTAGTCGCCGGGATCGTGAACGTTCAAGCCAATATAGTGGCCGAGGCCGTGAATGAAATATTGACCGAGCGGCTGGCCATGCAGATCCTTGCCATGCGTGTTGATGTAGTCGTAAGCAACCTGATAAAGAGAATCGGGACTTTCCCGCCGCAGAGTCGATTTGCCTGCCTGAAAAGCGGACATGGCCGCCTGCTGCGCGCCTAGAACAATATCGTAAATTTCGCGCTGGCGAGCCGTGAAGTGGCCATTGATGGGCAGCGTGCGAGTGATATCGGACGCGTACATCGAATACTCGCCCGCCGCATCGATGACCACCACATCGCCGGATTTCATGACATTGTCGTCGTCGGAATAGTGCAGCACGGTCGAGTAGTATCCGGAACCGACGATGGGAGCGTAGGCCACGCGCTCGCATCCGCGCTTGCCCCACTCGTATTGCATCAGCGCGGAGATTTCCCGTTCGTTGACGTTCGGCTTGACGGCCTTGAACGCCGCGAAGTGGGCCGCCACGGAGGCATCGACGGCTTTGCGAATTAAAGCCATTTCTCCCGCATCTTTCGTCGTGCGCAACGATGAGAGCATCGGCTTTACACCCTGAAAAACAATGTAGGCGTTGAGCCTCATCAAAAACGCGAGCGGCCGGGTTGAAGGTGATGGCTCATCTCCCTCAGCCACGTCGGTGTAAATCACTGGACGCGCGGCTGCCGCAAACCGGGCAACTTCGGTGGGAAGCTGTCCCATATCTTCGACGCGATCGAAGCCGGTAATCCTCGGCGCTTCCGGATTCTCCGCGCCGAGCTTCGGGCCGGTCCACTTTTCCTGAGTCAGATTGCGCGGGGGAAGAAACAGAATTTCGCTGTAAGGGCGCGCGGGGACATTGTCTTTTGCTTCTTCGGCAGATGCGATCAGCAGGGCGGAGCCGGGCTCGCTCGATCCGGAAAGATAGTAAAAGTTGTCATCCTGGCGGAACCCGTAAAGGTCGTTCGGGCCTTCGTTTTCCGTGGCTGCAAACAGAACCACGACGCCGTTTACTTGCTTCGCGAGCGCCTCGCGGCGGGCGTGATAGTCGGCGTTGGGCTGGCGATCGAGAGCGGACGTTGCAACCGAAGTGAGGGCGAATAAAACGATTGAACAGGCTGTGATCGAGGGCTTCAATTTGTGCATGGTGAGTGTTGTCGCGTGCAGTGGGTCGATTGGCCTACGCGCAGGGCCGATTGAGCCTGAGATCCCTCCGGCCACCGGTAAAAAATGTGGCCGTTCGGGATGACACGGATGGGATGTTCGTAGTTGACCCAGCATGTTTCGCGAATGGATTGTAATTGAGAAAGTGCGTGGAGAAAAAGCGAGCGGCGGGAGGAGTAGTCAGACTCCCACCGGAAATGGCTTAGTGTGCGCTTCGCTGCTCAGCGCGACGCCTGCGAATCGGCCCTGCAAAAGAGACATCAGACCCGTCACCCAGTAACCAAACACAAACAGCAAGAGAAAAGGGATGGTGACGTAGTTTTCATTCTGGAAAGCGTAGATCACGGTGAGCGCGAAGTAGGTTCCGATCAGCAACTCGATCCAGGGAATCCAGCCGAGCCGCTTGCGGTACTTTGCCGCAGCAACTTTGTCTTTTCTCGATTCCACCTTGTACTTGGGCGTTCGCGCGAAGGCGCTCTCTTTGCCGATGAGCGCTTCGATCACCGCTTTGGTGTTAGTGATGGTCAGTCCGATACCGAGAGCCATGAGCAGCGGCAAATATAACAACGCGCGTCCCCAGGTTTTGGGAAACAGTTCGCGCTGCGAAACCAGATAAAAGCTTGAAATCGAAAACGTGGAAGCCAGAAAAAGCGGCAAATCGATGAACAACATCTGAAACCATCCCTGATAGAAGCGGATGATCATGGCCGGCAACATCAGCACGGAAAGCACGATCATCAGCGGATAACTCAGGTTCGCGGTGAGGTGATACCAGGCTTCGATCTTGGTGTGAAATGAGGCATCGCTGCGAAGCACGCGGGGAAGAATCTTTTTTCCAGTCTGAATCAGGCCTTTCGCCCATCGCGCCTGTTGCGTTTTGAAGGCGGTCATTTCGACCGGCAGTTCGGCCGGGCATTCCACATCCTGCAGGTAAATGAACTTCCATCCTTTGAGCTGAGCGCGATAGGAAAGGTCTGTGTCTTCGGTGAGTGTGTCATGCTGCCAGCCGCCGGCTTCGTCGATGGCTTTGCGACGCCAGACGCCGGCGGTGCCGTTGAAATTGAAAAACACTCCGCTGCGGGCGCGGCCGGAGTGCTCGAGCACAAAATGTCCATCGAGCAGCATCGCCTCGACTTCCGTAAGAAATGAATAGTTGCGGTTGATGTGCGTCCAGCGGGTTTGCACCATGCCGATCGCAGGATCGCTGAAGTGGTGAATCGTGCGCAGCAGAAAATCTTCCGGAGGCGTGAAGTCGGCGTCGAAGATCGCCACAAACTCGCCCGTTGCCGTCTTCAGTCCTTCGGCCAGCGCTCCGGCTTTAAAACCGGCGCGGTTGGTGCGGTGATGGTACGTAATAGGATTGCCCAGTGCCGCATAGCGCTCGACAAGATTCCTCGCCACGTCGACCGTCTCGTCGGTCGAATCGTCGAGCACCTGAATGTCCAGCTTCTCGCGCGGATATTTCAGCTTGCACACGGCATCGAGAAGCCTCTCGACCACGTATTGCTCGTTGAAGATCGGCAACTGCACGGTGATCTGCGGCAGTTCTTCAAAGAGAGCCGGCGGAGCGACCGTCCGCCTGTCCTTATGCTTGTAATACAGATAGACGAGGATGTAGCGATGAATTCCGTAACCCGCAAGCAAGACCAGGACGATGAAATAAGGAATCAACAAAGCACGATCGAAGGCGTCCGTGTGATAAAGGCCTTGAAAAGTTTTGTCCAGCAAATGCTGGCGCAGGTAGGGACCGATCCCGCGCGGAGCGCTCCAAAGCGCGAACGCGGAGAAACACAGGCTGGAATCAGAAGCGCGCAAGCAGGTCGGCCGAAACGTATATTTTACAGGATTTGGCGGCGGATCGCCGAAAGTCGTGTGAACCGAAGCCCGGCAAAGCGCACCCCTTAGATGAAATGGGAAAGATCAAATCAAGAGAAAGACTCAAAACAGATCTGGGCGGTTACAACTATCAGTGATCCCCGCGACCCGCGCAGCCTCTTCAGCCTTTTCCAGGAGAATTACCAGTTCAAGCGCAAAATTCTTGCGAGACTGCACCTGCAGTCTCCATTGATCCTGAACCGTAGCGCTCAGGTGCGGAATCAACTCCTCGAAGAGATCAACCGTACGTTCAAAATAATCGATGTCTTCCTTGAGCAGTCGAAGGAATTCTGCCTCAGCGACAGGCGACATGAAGCACCTCCAATTGCGGAACCTCTAGAGTGAAGCAATTCGCCTGCCAAGGCGAAGGGCTTCTTGTGAAACGGCTAGAAGCGTCCTGTTTTCATACTGCTGGAGAAGTGGCGGTGGTCCGGCGCCGCGGTGACGCCGCATTTAGTCATAACACGAAGGATGGCCGGAAGTTGTGGTGCATGTAAAAATTTCGGGGATTTCGATCGTGAGCATTCGGTCTCGGTGTCTTTTGTCGGGTTGCGTCAGCTGTCCTTGCGATAAAGCAGATTGCGCATGGCTTCGCGGCGGGCAGCATTGGCTTGCTTGTCTGTCTTCCAGCCGTCCGCCGATTTTGCCTTTTCTGCCGCCTCTTCTTCGCTGCAATCCGGACAGCGGTTGGCAAACCCGGGCTTGCCGGGCTTGAGCTCGAATTCTTCTCCGCAAGCGAGGCAGGTTTTGATGGGATAGGGCATCTGGATTTCTTATTATTTTATCGCGTCTGCCGAGATCGCCGAAGCGACTCCGCAACCAAGCGAGCACGAAACAGCGATGTCACTCTGAAGCGCCGCGAAGCGGCGGTGATGTCATTCCGAACACGCGCAAAGCGCGGGTGAGGAACCTGCTTTGAGCAAGCTTCACGTTCGGAAGCACGCCAATTCCTGAAACGAAACCCTTAACCAAAGAATTTGCGTGATCCAACTGATGCGCAGGCCGGGCTGACGTAAGCTCTTGGGCGTGGGCCTGTGGTGTAACTGGTAGCGCGGTTCCCTGCCACGGAGACAGGTGAGGGTTCGAATCCGTTCAGGTCCATTCCTCTTTGACGGAGGATGTCTCTCAGGGACAGTGGAGGGTTCGTAGGGCAAGGTGCGGCCCTCCTTAAAGTAACTTGATTCACGGTACGATTATTTCGATAATAGTTGTGCACCTTGGCAGGGAACTAAATTTTTGCTGTCGCAAACGGCCTCGGAGATTCCGGGGCCATTTGTGTTTTCTCTCAGTATTTTTCACAGACGCATTGTGAGAATTGTCACAGCCTCGCTTCGTCCCGTTCACTCAAACTGATGTCATTCCGAATCGAGCCGAGGGCTCGGTGAGGAACCTGCTTTTGGCACGGAGCACGCGCAGTGTCGAAGGAAAAGCTCTACGTCTGCATTGTCGCAAGCAAGAGCCGCGCCATCTATGTGGGCATGACCGCA
>JASICF010000139.1 GCA_030044775.1 Candidatus Sulfotelmatobacter sp.
ACGTTGTTTTCGTTCGATCCCATGCGGTTGGCGACGGTTTCGCCGCGCGTAAACTCGCCTTTGGTTTCGACATCGACGTGCATATCTTTCAGCGTGACCAGCGTGGGGTCGATCACGGTTCCGACCGCGAGCGGATCGTACATCGCAGCACCCGCATACCCGCTTTTTTCGCTGCGGTTCAAATAAAATTCGGCGACCTTGGCAATGAAATCGTTCTGCGGGCCATGGGACGACTGGAGTTCTTCCAGATACTTTCGCGTGATCAGCGTGCGCTCGCCCACATCGGAGCCGACCATGGTGACCATCCAGCCGGCGTTGAAGACGATCTGCGCGGCTTCGGGATCGTTATAAATATTTGCCTCTGCCGCCCCGTTGACGTTGCCACCGCCGATCGATCCGCCCATGATCACGATGTTCTTGGCCAAACCGACGATAGAAGGATCTTTTGAGACAGCCAGCGCGATGTTGGTCAGAGGACCGATGGGAATGAGAGTGATTTCGTGCGGATACTTGTGAATGAGTTCGATAATCAGGTCCGGTCCGAACCGGGGATCGGCCGTGCACTTCGTAGGGGGCAGCTCAACATTGGCGAGTCCGTTTTTTCCGTGCCAGTATTGCGCCGTGATCAGCTTCTGATTTAACGGATGATGCGCTCCTCCGGCGACGGTTACGTCACAACGTCCGGCGAGCGAAACGATCTTGAGCGCATTATCGAGTCCCTGGCGGCCATCGACGTTGCCCGGCACAACCGTGAGCGCTTCCACCTTCAGCTCTGGAGAATTCAGCGCGAGGATGATGGCCATGGCATCATCGGTGCCGGGATCGGTATCGATGATCACGCGTTGCGGAGTGGTTTGTGCGAATGCGGTGGCGAGCAACGCGAGAAAAACAACGCAGCACGAAAATATGACTTTAGACAATTTCATTGCCCCTTAAAATGAAGAGTTATTTCTTATCGGTCGAAACAACCACCGTCTTAGCCGCATGATTCTCGAGGAAAGCTTACAGCAACAATCCTGCGATCGATGCCGACATAAGATTCGCCATGGTTCCGGCGATCATGGCGCGAAGTCCAAGCCGGGCGAGTTCGGCTTTCTTCTTAGGAGCGAGCGCTCCAATCCCGCCGATCTGAATTCCGATCGAGCTAAGATTGGCGAAGCCGCACAGCGCGAATGTCGCAATCGTAAACGATCGTGGAGCGAGCGCGGCCTTCTGCGGTCCCAGCATGGAAAACGCCACGAGCTCGTTCAACACCATGCGCGTGCCCAGCAGATTGCCGATCGCGTGGCAATCGTGCCAGGGAATTCCGATGACCCACGCGACCGGCGAAAAAAGCACTCCCAAAACACTCTCGAGGGTCGAAGGAAACCAGAGAAAACCGAAATGCGCCAGGCCGTTGTGAATGCCGTGCATGATGCCATCGATCAGCGCGATTAACGCGAGAAACGCAATCAGCATCGCGCCGATGTTCAGAGCCATGTGCAAGCCGTCACTTGTGCCGCGAGCCACTGCGCCCAAGAGATTTTCATGCTTCGTTTCCTCATCCTCAGGCATGACGACTTGCCCAGCCGTTTTCGGCTGCTCGGTTTCGGGGACGAGCATCTTCGACAGCAATAAGGTTCCAGGCGCGGTCATGATTACGGCGCTCAACACGTGGCGCGGCTCTACACCGAACGCGAAATACGCCGCCATGATCGAACCGGAGACGTGAGCCATGCCGCTCGTCATCACGGTCATGAGTTCGGAATGCGTAAGCTCCGGCAGAAAAGGCCGGATGGTGACGGGCGCTTCGGTTTGCCCCATGAAAATGCTTGCGGCGACGTTGAGAGATTCCGCGCCGCTCGCTCCCATGATGCGCGTCATGAGCCACGCGGCGATGCGAATGACGACCTGCATGATGCCGTAGTAATAGAGAATGGCAAAGAGCGCGCAAATGAAAATGACAGTCGGCAGAACCTGAAACGCGAAGATAAAACCGATATGCGAGGATTGGCGGCCGAGATCTCCGAAAACGAATTCGGAACCAACGAATGCGTAGTTGAGCACGCGATTTGCGGCGTCGCCCGCAACCTGGAACATGCGGCGGCCGAGATCGATGCGCAGCACAAACACCGCAAACACAAACTGCAGGCCGAGCCCCCAGGCGACTGTCTTCACGCGAATCGCCCGGCGATTCGTGGAGAAGGCAAAAGCCAGGCCCAGCATGGTTAAGAGACCAAGAATCCCAGTGTAACGCCCCATTTATTTATTCTCCTGGGCACTTCCGATTACTCGATGGATCAGCGGCCTTTGCTGGTGAACGGTCGAATCGGAAATCCGACAGCTTGCTTCGATCAACTTTTGCGCCCGGGACGCCCGATCTTCCGAGTTGTAGTGAATGGTCGCCAGCGATTCACCCGCCGTAACCGCGTCGCCAACTTTCTTGTGAAGCACGATTCCAACCGCCGGATCGACAGAATCTTCTTTGCGTTCCCGTCCGCCGCCAAGAACGACACATGCCGTTCCAATCTGTTCGCACTGCATTGAGGCGATATACCCACTCTTTGGACTGCGAACGGCCATGGTGTGTTGCGACTGGGGAAGCTTCTTGGGATCATCGATGGCGCGAACGTCTCCGCCCTGGAGTTCGACCATTTGCCGGAATTTTTGCAATGCCGCGCCGGAAGAGATCAGTTGCTCGCTTCGCTTTTTTCCTTCTGCAACGCCGGTTGCGACTCCACCGAGATAAAGCATCCATCCGGCTAACTCCAGGCATAGCTGCCGCAAATCTTCCGGGCCTCGGCCACGCAGAATATCGATTACCTCAATCACTTCCAAGGCGTTTCCGATCATGCTTCCCAGTGGCTGGTCCATGTCGGTGATGAGCGCCACAACTTTTTTGCCCATGCGCTCGCCGGTCTCGACCATCAACTCGGCAAGAAAAGCAGCGTCACTCTCGTTCTTCATGAATGCGCCCGAGCCGGTCTTTACATCCAGTACGAGGGCGTCGATTCCTTCCGCCAGTTTCTTGCTCATGATCGAGGCGCAAATCAGATACGGGCTTTCGACCGTGCCGGTCACATCGCGCAGCGCGTAGAGTTTGCGGTCAGCCGGAGCAATCTCCGCCGTTTGTCCGATCATGCAGCAACCGCAAACCTCGAGTACGCGGCGAAACTGCGTGACCGGCAGATTCACGTTGAAGCCGGGGATCGCTTCCAGTTTGTCGAGCGTGCCGCCTGTGTGTCCCAAGCCCCGGCCGCTGATCATGGGAACAGTAACGCCGGCTGCAGCGGCAAGCGGCGCGAGCACGAGAGAAGTCTTGTCGCCGACTCCCCCGGTCGAGTGTTTATCAACCTTCTTTGCCTGCAGAGAAGAGAGATCGAGTACTTCTCCGGAACGCAGCATGGCATCGGTGAGCGCAGCCGTTTCGCCGCGAGTCATGCCACGCAGCACAACTGCCATCAGCCATGC
>JASICF010000140.1 GCA_030044775.1 Candidatus Sulfotelmatobacter sp.
ATGATGCTACAGCGGCCGGGAAAGATGCGGCAAGCAAGAGCTTTGCGGTCAGAAGATGTACAGGGATGCTTGTTGGGGCCACACTCGAAAAGCAGTCTGCGGCCTTGCCCTAGTTGCGGGAACTTCTTTGCTGTATGTAGCGCTCGAGTGCGTCCTGCCAGGAGGGCATCCGCATTCCGTAAAGGTGCAAGCTCTCGGGCGACAAGACGGAATATGCCGGACGAGGCGCGGGACGCGCCATTTGCTCACTGGATACCGGGCACACTTCTGCAGTCATTCCCGCCATCGCGACGATGCGCGTGGCAAACTCAAACCAGGTACAATCGCCCGCATTCGTGGCGTGCACGACTCCGCTCGCATTTTCCCGGCATAGCCGGATAATTGTGCCTGCCAGATCTTCCGCATGAGTTGGGCAGCCGCGCTGATCGTTCACCACGTCCAAAGCCCCGCGGCTTGCCGCCAGCCGCAGAATCGTATCCGGAAAACACCTTCCTCCGTTGCCAAACAGCCAGGAAGTCCTCAAGATGCAAAACTCCGGATTCAGCTCCAGCAACCGAATCTCTGCTTCGGCCTTCGTTTTTCCGTACACGCTTTGTGCGTTGCGTGCGTCATCCGTCTTGTAAGGAGTAGATTTCGTTCCATCGAAAACGTAATCCGAACTCAGGAACATGAGCCGCGCGCCCACGCCTTGCGCCGCCTTGCCTACATTCAGGGCGCCATCGACGTTCACCGCTACGGCCAGCTCCCGATTGCTTTCGCATGCGTCGACATCCGTATATGCGGCGGTTAATACAATCCAGTCAGGGCGGTTCTGCTCCACTAATTCTTGCACGTCACTGAAATTGCGAATGTCGGCGTCGCGGGAACTAAAACCGATGACTTCATCACCCGGCCACCTGGACATGAGCGTCCTGCCGAGAAGGCCGGAGGCGCCAAAAACGAGAACTCGCATGGAAATTATTCGAAGACTTCGGCGCGGTTAAAAGCCACGCCACGCTGGTCTTTTGCCGAGATGATTGGATCGGACTCAAGCTCCCAGTTGATCCTCAGATCGGGATCATTCCAGGCGAGGGTCCGTTCGCTCTCTGGCGCGTAGAAATCGGTCGCCTTGTATAAAACATGCGCCTTTTCAGAGATCACTCGAAATCCATGGGCGAACCCGACCGGAATCCACAACATGCGTTTGTTATCGCCAGAGAGACGAACCGCTTCCCACTTGCCGAATGTCGGCGAACTGCGACGCAAGTCCACCGCGACATCGAGAACCTCGCCTTCGGCAACGCGAACCAGTTTCCCCTGTGGACGTTTAACCTGGTAATGCAGCCCGCGAAGAACGTTGCGAGAGGAACAGGAGTGATTGTCCTGGACAAACCGGCCGATAATACCAACCTCGGCCATCTTTTGCTCGTTATAGCTTTCCACGAAAAATCCGCGTTCATCTACGAAAACCCGGGGCTCCAAAAGGAGCACGTCGGGCAGTGAAGTATGGATCTTCTTGAACGCATCGATTCCGGGACGGGTTGCGGTCATTACAGTCATCAGAATACCTTCTCACGCAGAAGTTGCAGCAGGTAAGCTCCATAAGTATTGTTCTTCATCGAATTGCCGATGCTCTCGACCTGCTCGGCGGTGATATAGCCGGAACGGAAGGCAATTTCTTCGGGACACGCCACCATCAGTCCCTGCCTCTTTTCGATTGCCTGAATATAGAGGGATGCATCCATTAACGACTCGTGCGTTCCGGTGTCGAGCCAGGCCATCCCGCGACCCATGACGACGACTTCGAGTTGACCGTGCTCCAGGTACCGTTTGTTCACATCGGTGATTTCAAGTTCGCCTCGCGCGCTCGGCTTTAAAGCTTTCGCAATCCTCACGACCTGGTCGTCATAAAAATAAAGTCCGGTAACTGCATATCGGGACTTCGGCTGCCTGGGTTTTTCCTCGATGCTCAGGGCGCGCCCGCTGCCGTCGAATTCTACAACTCCATAACGCTCTGGATCGTGCACTGGATAGGCAAAGACCCGTGCACCTCGCGTCTGAGCCGCGGCCGCCCGCACGTCTTTAGCCAGATCATGCCCATAGAAAATATTATCGCCCAGAACCAGTGCGCAGGGACTGTTCCCTAAGAACGTTTCGCCCACCAGAAAAGCTTGCGCGATTCCCTCCGGCTTGAGCTGCACTTTATATTGCAAACGGATCCCGAACTGATTTCCGTTTCCGAGTAGCGCCTGGAACTTGGGGACGTCGTCGGGAGTGGAAATGATAAGGATGTCACGAATCCCCGCCAGCATTAATGTACACAGCGGGTAATAAATCATGGGCTTGTTGTAAACCGGTAACAGGCTTTTGCCTATGGCCTGGGTCACCGGATAAAGACGTGTCCCCGCACCTCCCGCCAGAATGATGCCTTTGCATCCCGTGCTGTTTGCATCTCGCATGAGAAAAGACGATCCGCCGTCAATCCGCCAGCCGTTAATCAGCCGGATGTTATTCAGGAAGAGTAATGTGTTTCAATCCATTGACGATAGCTCCCGCTGGTGACGTCTTTCGCCCACGTCGCGTTCTGCAGATACCAGTGCACGGTCTTCCGAATTCCAGTCTCGAAGGTTTCGCGCGGATGCCAGCCCAGCTCTCGCTCGATTTTACTTGCGTCCATGGCATAGCGCCGATCGTGTCCCGGCCGGTCCCTGACGAAGCTGATCAACTCGCGCCGCGGCGCGCCGCTTCGACCCTCGATTTCATCGAGCAGGTCGCAAATCAATTGCACGATATCAAGATTGCGTTTTTCGTTCCAGCCGCCAATGTTGTAAGTCTCTCCCACGCGCCCGTTTGCAAGCACAGTTGCGATCGCGGCACAGTGATCTTCTACATAGAGCCAGTCGCGCACGTTCTGCCCGTCGCCGTAGACGGGCAGCGGCTTTCGATCGCGGGCGTTCAGGATTACGAGCGGGATCAATTTCTCCGGAAACTGGAACGGGCCGTAGTTGTTAGAGCAATTTGTGGTGAGGGTGGGCAATCCGTAGGTGTGATGATAAGCGCGGACGAGATGATCTGACGCCGCCTTCGACGCTGCGTAAGGACTATTGGGCGCGTAAGGCGTGCTCTCGGAAAATGGGGCGTCCGCGGACTCAAGGGATCCGTAAACCTCGTCGGTCGAGACGTGCAGAAAACGGAATGCCCGTCTCGCCAGCTCAGGCAAACTTTCATAATGCGCACGCACCTCTTCGAGCAGCGCGAACGTACCGTCCACATTCGTCCGGATGAAATCATCCGGGCCTCGAATGGAGCGGTCCACGTGACTTTCGGCAGCGAAGTGCACAACGCCACGCGGCGCACGGTCCTGCAAAAGACGGCGAACCAGCGGTCGATCGCCGATATCGCCGTGCACGAACTCGTACCGCCTATCGCCTGCGATTGCATCCAGGTTGCGGAGATTCCCAGCGTACGTGAGTTTATCGAGATTGAGAATGGAAGAAGGATCCTGCGCCAGTTGCCGCAGAATAAAGTTTGAGCCGATAAAACCGGCTCCGCCGGTGACCAGAATTGTATCTTCCATAAATCAAATGAGCCGCGGGGAGCCCCAAGGGACACCGCAGCCCGAAAACCAAGGTTCAATTGTAAACAAAAAGGACGGAGTTTACTCCGTCCTTGGCTCGTAATCGGTTGTGAGGGCGGTGACTGGTTTAGTAACCTTCGGATCGCTCTACCCGGCCAGCTTGGGAAGCACGGGAGCCGTTTGAGGGACGCTGGTGCTCGGTTTTCGCGGCACCCTGCTGGGCAACTCCCAGCCCATGATCTGGAAATACACCCGTTCAACTTCTGTGCTAATGTTCGACCACAGGTAGTGATCGCGGATGCGCCGCCTCGCGGCTTTTCCGGCCGCCTCGCGCACTGCCGGGTTCGCGATCAGAAAGCGCAAGCGGTCGGCCAGGTCTGCCGCGTCGCCGTGACGAAACGTGAATCCCGCGTCGGCGATGGCCTCCCGGTTCTCCTGGATGTCGCTCGCAACCACGCAAAGGCCTGCGCCCATGGCGTCGAGC
>JASICF010000141.1 GCA_030044775.1 Candidatus Sulfotelmatobacter sp.
ACATCGGGATGAACGCCAACGAGCTCGGTAAGGAACTTCTTGTAACTGATCCTTGCCAGCCGCGCCTGCTTTTCTTCGGAACTCAGTCCCGGCAGATAATCCGTTTTCTCGCGACACAAACGGGCAACGTCTTTGCGTGCCTGCTCCGCGATCGGCGCCTCGGAAAGAAAATTCTTCCAGGCATCGGGTCCAGCAACGGCAAGGTCATACGTTTCGCCGCCAGGAAAAGGATAGGGATCATCCACGAGCTTGTCGCTGCCGAAGGTCTTTTTATCAAAGAAGATTTTTGGGGTCCGCCCATCGGCCTCATACAGCGCGCGGTCAAGGTGTTTCGGGAAGCTCGCAACATCGATTCCCAACTCTTCAATCAAGCTTTTCGAGATCGCGCTGTAGGGTTCGGGACTCTCGATGGAATACGTTCCTCCATAACCCAGGAGCGTTCGGTTACGGACGCGGAACTCGTTGCGTTTGGCATGTCCCCCGAAATCGTCATGATTCTCAAGAATCAGAATACGGGCGTTTGTGCCGGCGGATTTGCGATAGAAGTGTGCGGCGGCGAGTCCGCTGATGCCGCCGCCCACGATGACAAGGTCAAAACTCTCGCCGGTTTCCTGGGGCGTGCCGGCCGTTTCCCAGAACGTTCCATCCCGCAGCGAGTGGGCAGCCTCAAATGAACCGGGATGGCTGCCGCGTAGTCCGGTCAGAGCAGGAGGGTAGTAATTGGGCGAGT
This sequence comes from Candidatus Sulfotelmatobacter sp., assembly GCA_030044775.1. GTDB lineage: Bacteria > Acidobacteriota > Terriglobia > Terriglobales > Acidobacteriaceae > Sulfotelmatobacter. The sequence goes on from JASICF010000141.1 coordinate 731, forward strand.
TCTGGGAGAGCCTTTCGCCTTGCGCAAACAATTGCCACGGCATCAGGCTAGCCGCCGCACCAACCGCGACGCCATTCAGAAAATCACGGCGCGTGATTTCCCGGTGCATTCCCAGTTCGCGATCGGTGAAGTCGCTCATGATTCGATTTGGCTGGAGAGACGCTGGCTGCGTCTCTGGAACGAGGCGCTTAGGCTTGGCCTTCAGCTTTCTTCACAGCCAGTTCGGCGCCCTGGAATCCAATCTTGCTGTGGGTGCCATCGCAGAAAGGCTTGTTCACCGATCCCCCGCAGCGGCAAAGGGAGAACGCAGCCTTGCCCGTGAGATCGTGCGGCGTTCCATTCGCATCAACCAGTTCGACCGATCCCTCGGGCGCCTCGACACGCAGCGGACCGTTGGGGCGGACCGTAATCTTCACTTGAGCCATCGTTTGATTCCTCCAACCTTGTGGGATTTTAGTAAGGATAAAAGATACCATCCGGCAGGGCAGCGTGTCTTCGGAAAGCAAGACTGGTTTGCCGATCCTAATGAGCTAAGCGGCAATCGACCGTGCGGGGAGTAGGCTGCGATAAAGATCCAGGTACTCGTCGATCATGCGCTTGGCCGTGAAGCGCTCGCGCGCCCGGGTGTAGGCGCGGTCGGAGTATGCCTGGCGCAGGGCGCGGTCCGAATCGAGGCCCCGCAGGGTTTCGGCCAGGCTGCGGCCATCGTTCGTGCGGAAATAGAGCGCCGCGTCGCCCCAGACCTCGCGGAAACTGGGAATATCGTTGGCGACGATTGCGCACCGGGAAAACGCGGCGTCGAGCGCCGACATGCCCAGCGGCTCATACCTGGCTGTGGCGGCATAAACGGCAGCGCGGCTATAGAGCGCCCGCAATTGAGGTTCGGTCTGCGGTCCGCGAATGGCGACGCAGTTCTGTTCGGTGGCAACTTTCACATCGGCGCGGATCGGAACATGCGGCTGCGGAATGGTTCGATCAGCTCCCACAATGCAGATTGAAAACGGAATGGAGTATTGCGTGAGCAGAAAAACTTGCCTGCCCGCATCGAGTAAACGGCCTACCGATAACACCGAGTCTTCTTTGCTGACGTAGGGATTAAAAAAAATAGGATTGCGTCCGGGATAGATCACGACTTCGCGTTGCGGCGGAACATAGTTCGCGCGAATGGTATCGAGCATCCAGGCAGAAGGCGCTACCACGGCATCGGCCCGCGAAATCCCGCGGATGACCGTTTCACGATACCACTCGAGCCAGCGGGTAAAACGCGGCGCGCAACCTTGCACGGCCTGGGTCCAACCGATGACATCGCCATGCGCCATCACGATGCGCGGCGTCTTAACCGGCAAATTGCCATGGCAAAATTGGTGAAGATGAAGCACATCGGGCCGCAGTTCGCCGACCAGGCTAGTGAGAAATTGCGATGATTCGACGAGGTCGAACTGGGCTTCATCCATCCATTCCAGGCGGAACGCTGTTGGCCGATACTCGAGGCCGTGCAGCAGATCCATCCATGCCGTCTCTTCGGGTAGTGGAATTTCTCCGAAGCTGACCAGAGTGACGCGAACACCGCGCGTGATCAGTCCGGTGACCAGTTCGCGGGTATAGGTCCAGGAACCGGACAGAGTATCGGCGGTAACCAGAACGTGCAAAGAGCCTCCGGGTGAGTGCCGGAAGACGCGGGAGACGCGGAATCCGGCGGCGTGGGCGCCCGGCTATTCTAGTGCGAAGGAGGCCGGTAGGTCGAGGATTTTTGAGAATTTCGGCGTCAAGCACGAGCGGCCGCTCGCGGGTCCCAGCAGGACCAAGGCTGGCCGCAGGGCTCAGTAAGAGGTTACTCTGCCCCTAGCTTGACCCGCATACCACGCGCCAGATTATCGATAAGTCGAATTTTCTCGGCGACTTGGGGGGGGACGCCTGGCACGGCCATCGCCAATTCGCAGGAAAGCAGCATGGTGGTGAGGGATTCGAACATTTCACTGTGGATCTGCTGCTCCACCGAGCGTCTTGCTTGTGCCTCCTCGCGCTTTCGACGATGGAGTGCGGAGCGAACTTCACGCACCAACCGCGGCATGCCGCTCACCGCGAAGTTCACATAGATAGGGAAAGCCGTTCCCAGAAGATCGAGCAGGTGATCATTCTCGCTGGGCTCGTTTTCCAGGAGGAACTGATCGAGTACGACGACCGAATACGATTGCTCGCGGAGGCGACTGAGTGCTTGCTGGATATTCTCAACCCACAGGGTTTCTTCGCCCGTGGAGTCTTTCAGATAGGCGGCACACTCTGCCCCGCGAGTTAATGGAGTGGTGAGAAGAATCATGCTTGTCTGCTAGCACGCAATCAGCCAGATTCGCACGCCATGATCCCAACGGAGTTAGCGAGCCTGTTTGTGGCGCCGTTCCCGTTGCGGAACCTGCGCAGCCGAGATTCGCCTCATATTGGAACGATATACACGCGGATTCACTTCCTATTTGCCGAGCACCCGCCTTCCCAAACCTTCGCCAGCGACTGCTATATCTGTGCGGCATAGTCTTTCAATTTTCGATACAGGGTCGTCTTGCCGATCCCCAGCAAGCGAGCCGCCTGCAACTTGTCGCCATTGAGTTCCGCGATGGCGTTCAGAATGGTTTGCCGTTCCAGTTCAGCCATGGTGAGAATTTTTCGGCCGTTCCCGTTTCCGTTTCCGTTCCCGGCATTCCCCACATGGGTGCTGGCGATTGCCGGCGGCAAATCGCTTACCTGAATGAGCGGTCCGCTGGTAAAAGCGAAGGTGCGCTCCAGACAATTTTCCAGTTCGCGCACGTTGCCCGGCCAGTCATACGCCAGCATGACCTTGAGGGCATCGTCGCTCAGGGTTTTCTCCCGGCCGGAGGCGCGCGAGCAGCGCTCGACAAAGTGCGCGATTAGGAGAGGGATGTCCTCCCGCCGTTCGCGCAACGGAGGAATACGCAGGCTGAGCACGTTGAGGCGAAAATATAGATCGCGACGAAATGTGCCTTCGGTGACGGCCTGCTCCAATTCGCGATTGGTTGCGGCCAGAATGCGCACATTGATGGGAACGCGGCGTGTGCTGCCCACTGGACGTATTTCTTTTTCCTGGATGGCGCGCAAAAGTTTTGCCTGCAAATCAATAGGAAGCTCACCCACTTCGTCCAAAAAAATCGTTCCCCCCTCCGCAATGGCAAGCAATCCATCTTTCGCCTGGTTTGCGCCGGTAAAGGCTCCCTTCACATACCCGAATAGCTCGCTCTCAATCAGTGTTGGCACGAGCGAGCCGCAGTCGACAGGAATAAAAGGCTTGTCATGGAAGGTTCCGGAATAATGAATCGAGCGCGCTACCATCTCCTTGCCGGTTCCACTTTCGCCAAGAATGAGGACTGGATGCGAGCTGCTGGCGGCTTTGGCGATGATCCGGTAAAGCTTTTCCATCTCGGGCGCGCGGCCGATGATGCCACCGAATCCCTGCTTGGACTTGAGTTTCTCGCGCAACATGCGGTTCTCCGTTTTCAGCTTTAAATGATTCGACACCCGCTCCAGCAAAAGCTTCAGTTCGTCGATGCTGAACGGTTTCGTCATGTACTCATAAGCGCCATTCTTCATGGCTTGAACCGCGGACTGCACGGTTCCGCAGCCGGTTACGACGATGACCAGGGCATCCGGCCGCTGGCTTTTGATTTGCCGAAGGGCTTCGAGCCCGCTGGCGCCAGGCAGTCGCAGGTCGAGCAGAATCACGTCGATATTCTGTGTCTGCAACAGCCGGTACGCGTGCTCGGCTGAGTCCGCGACATGCGCCATAAATCCGAGCGACAGGGCAACTTCGCGACAGGCGTCGCGTATTGCGCGCTCGTCATCCACAATGAGGAGGTTCAGAAAATTAGCTGCCATCATCTGAGGGCTGGCCGGGTTGGAAGACACTGCGGCGATGCCTGCTGAAGTCATATAAGAGATTCCTTCTTAAGGTCTTGAAATGGTGTTTCCGATGCAGTCTGCGCACCCGTCCGCTGGCTTGCGGATCGGTGCATTTCAGAACCTCCATCTCGGGGCAACAGAATCATGGCGCGAGTACCCAAACCAGGCTGGCTTTCGAAATGAATCAGTCCACGATGGCTGGTGACGATGCTGCGGACTGTGGTCAAACCCAGCCCGCTCCCTTTCCCGGATTTTGTCGTAAAGAATGGTTCGAAGACACGGCGGTGAGTTACAGCATCCATGCCGCGACCATTATCGGTTACGCTGATCAGCACACAATGCAGCGATGGCTGTGTCGGCATGGAGGCCCGAGAATCCATAGGATGAAAAACAGCGTTGCTGGTCTCGATGCGAACGCGCCCTCCCTCTGGCAGGGCGTCTCGTGCATTCAGGACCAGATTCAGCAAGACCTGCTGGGCCTGCGAACGCGAGATCGTGACCTGAGCCAGCCGCGGGTCGAGACATAATTCAAGGCTGATGTTTTCTCCCAATAAGTGAATCAGAAGGTCGCGCATGTTCTCCGCGATTTCATTAAAGCTAGTTGGGTCTTGGTCGCTCTGCGCAGGACGGGCGAAAACCAGCAACTGCCGAACCAGCGCGCTCGCAGAAATGATCGCCGACCTGATTTCCTCGGCATAGCGCCGGCGAAGATCGCGAGCATCGAAAGCAGACAGCAGCAGGTCGCAATAAAGCATGACGCCAGTCAGCAAGTTATTGAAGTCGTGGGCCACGCCGCCGCTCAGCCGGCCAATGGCCTCCCAACGCTGGGATCGGAAAATATCCTCGGCACAGACCTCCGATTGATCGCCGGATCCGGCCTCGGCGAGCACCAGCACAGCATCTGGTTGCCCACACGAGCCAGCCTGATGCCACGCCATCCAGTCGGAGGCTTCCTGGCGGCCGCCGCTCAGGCGCAGGGAAAGCCGCATGCCGTCGCGCCCAGACTCGATAAGCTCACGCAGAAGAAATTCAGCCCGGTCGCGATCCTCGGGAACCACCAGATCTTGCAGGTGTAAGGGTTTTCGCTCCGTGAGTTTGCCCAGACAGCGTTCAAACTCGGCGTTCATCTGCAGAATCACACCCTCGCGATTGCAGCGAACAACCCCGATTGGAGTTTTGTCAAAAAAGGAATAGAACGCCGAAACCGTGCCTTCCTCCCCGGGAAAAACCGGTTCACGGAGTATCGGCCCTGGAGACGCAGGTTCACCAGCAACCCGGCCCACGCACGAAATCAGATTAGCGGTGCTCATAGACCTAATATCGCGCGGTCCAGTTCTCGGAAGAAAGCCCGCGGTGGGCTACTTGATACCTCGGTGCTCCCAGAATGGGAGAGTAAAGTTAAAGCTGACCAATCTGTCCCGAAATGCGTCCCCGAATATAGGAGGACCAGGGTGACTCTGCGAAGGGCACATGTCACGTTGCAACTTAAATCTGTTGTGGAAAACGCAAAAACCGCTCAGTTCGCGGCGATTATTACCGAAGCGAATTGAGGTCAAATTTCGCCGGCACTGCGTTCAGAGCTGATCGAACTCATTCGGCAAGGCGAACGGGCGAGGGAATGCTTCCGGCCGGAGATTGGCTGGGAACTGCGCTTTCAAGCGCGACGGGCGCGGTCAAACGAAAGGTAAGGTGCCGGCCTTGCTGGATGCGGAAAGTGGCGGGCCGCGAAGGAATACTCGGTGCCATGACCGTGGCTCGCGTGTACAAGCTCAAGGTTTGCACTGCAATATCCTTGCCGCTTATGTTGATCGACTTCAGCGTCAAGCGGAAATAACCACGCGGCGTCTGCGGGTTTGTATCATCCAGCCGGACCGATTCAATGCATCCGACGACGGGAGCGCCCCGCTCCACCAACGTTTTCCCGGCGACGGTGAAGGGCGTCGCGACGGATGCCGAGAATGCATCCCCAGGTTGGACTTGGTTTGCAGAAAGCAGGTGGGGCAACCGGACGGTTAGCAGAGTGCCCGCGGGAAGAACCGCTGAAGATGGGATGGCGTGAAAAGGGGCTACATTCGCTTGCCTGCCGTCTGGCGGCACGGCGGGGACTGCGCCCTCGCCTTCGTTTGTTTGAGAAGCGGCGTGGAATGGAAGATTCTGTCCAACGGCGGAACCAGTAGAATCCGAGACGCGCCGTCCGCATCCCACTGTGACAAGCAACACAAGACAAAGGGCAGGCAAACCGCGATGGCGGCCTGCGTTCCGGTCATTTGTCATCAAGTTCATAGTCGCCGGCTGAAGAGTAGAAGTTAAGTGGCAAATCGAATACCAGAGTCGGCCTATAAGAATCAATAAGTTACGAGCCCCACGCCCGTTCACCGTGTAGAACTTGCCTTTCTCCACGCCAACGCTGGGAAGGCCTTGCCGCATCAGAAGCGGGCCGAGTATCGTTATACTTCAGTTCTATTGCAGGGCTTCGCATTAGAAGACGACGAGGGCATCCGCAAAATCAAGAAATGAGCCACGAAAAAGTCCTGATCGTAGAAGATGAAGAGAACGAGCGCAGCGGCCTGGCCGAGCTGGTGTCCTCGTGGGGCTATCGCGCCGAAACTGCATGCGACGGCATTGATGGCCTGGAAAAAGCGGCGCAGTGGACCCCATCCATCGTGGTGACAGATTTGAAGATGCCGCGAATGGGAGGCATGGAACTGCTGGAACGGTTGGCCAAGCAGTCGCAGACGATGGCTGTGATCATGGTAACCGCGCAAGGCTCAATCAATAGCGCGGTCGAAGCCATGCGCATCGGCGCGTACGACTACATCCCCAAACCCATCGACACCAATCGCCTTCGTACCATGCTGCAAAATGCCGCCACGCTTGTCGGTTCGCGCCCCGAACTGGAGACTGCCCGGCGGAAACTGCGCGATTCCGATTCGCTGGGCGAATTACGCGGCGGATCAAAGAAGATGCAGGAGATTTTTCGCCTGATTGAGCTGGTCGCCCCTAGCACGGCATCGGTTTTAATTACAGGGGCAAGCGGCACCGGCAAGGAACTCGTCGCTAAAACCATTCATCAGTTGAGTTCGCGCCGCGAGCGGCCGTTTGTAGCCATCAATTGCGCAGCCATCCCTGAAACTCTGATCGAAAGCGAAATCTTCGGCCACGAAAAGGGAGCATTCACCGGAGCGCTGGAGCGGCGCACTGGTTGCTTCGAGCTCGCCGAAGGAGGAACCATTCTGCTGGATGAGATCGGCGAGATGCCGGTTGGAACCCAGGCAAAGCTTCTGCGCGTGCTCGAAGATCGCAAGCTGCGGCGGTTAGGGAGCAAAGTCGAGACCGCTGTCGACGTACGCGTGCTGGCTGCCACCAACAAAGTTCCCGAAGAGGCGGTCGCCAGCGGTGAATTGCGCAGCGATCTTTATTACCGGCTGAACGTTTTCAATATTCACATGCCGCCGCTCCGCGAGCATAAGGAGGACATCGCCGACCTCGTGCAGGTTCTCTTGGATGAGATGAGCGAGAAACACTCGCGAAGAGTCAGCGCCGTCAGCGAAGCGGTGATGAACTTATTTACCAACTACTCATGGCCAGGGAACGTCCGTGAATTGCGCAATACCATTGAGCGGGCGATCATCGTTTGCGAGAGCGGCTTGATTGAGACCAGGCATCTGCCTCCGGGCTTTGGCCATGCGCCAATGCGAACCGGCGCCAACGACCCCGACGGTGTACGCCTGGGCGTAGGAACAACTGTCGGCGAAGCCGAAAAAATGCTTATTCTGAAGACGCTGGAATCCACCAACAACAATAAGACCCGGGCTGCGGAAATACTCGGCATCAGCCTGAAAACCCTGCATAATAAGCTGAAGGAGTATGGCACCACGCCGGCGGATGGCGACTCGGGGAAAGAAACTCCTGAATGACGGGCAGTAAGCGGTCGCCAAGTATTGGAACGCGTGACATGGTTCGTGGGCGCTGCCGCTGGAAATCCGGCAAACGACGACTGACAGCTGCTTCTGATGCGACGCAAAGCCATTATCGTCCTCACCATCGCATTTATGGTCACCGCCATGGTGACCGCGTTTTCGTATCTCTACATTTCCCAGATCCTTCGCCAGCGCATCAATAACGCCTACGAGAGCGCCAGCCGCCTGACCCAGCAACTTGCCTACTTCGCCGAAAATGACCTACCCGACTTGAGCAGCACGCGTGTCGATACCGACGACCCAGCGGCCGTGCGCCGCGCGCTCGCCGAGTATCTTCCGATGGATACGAATCTGCTGAACAATCTCGAATCTGAGGTCGCGCTGTGGCCGTACGTTTACGACGCTTCGGTCGTCGACACGAACGGTAAGGCATTGCTGCATACCAACCCGCAATTGGTGGGCAAGGGCATCGCGCCGCGGCCCGATTTTCACGCCGTGACCTCCGCCCGTTTCCGCGAGCAGCTTCGGCTGGTTTACAGTCCTTCGGCGGTTTACGACGTGAGTTTCCCTTTGCAGTTAAACGGATCGCCTTTCGGCACAATACATATCGGTGTTTCCACCGTTTTCTTGCAGAGCGAAATTACCCCCAAACTTCTGCACGCGGTTTATTTTTCGATGGCGTCAATTTTTGCTTCTCTTCTACTTGCCGCAGGATTATCGAACATTGCTCTAGGACCGTTGAAAGAAATCAGCCGTAATCTGGATAGCATGAGCCTGGGCGCGCCCGAGGTTTTTTCAGGCAACGAATCGGAACACGACGAGTTCGGCCTGGTCTCCCTCAAGATCGCAAATCTTGGCCGGCAGATGCGCGACAGCCGCGAAATTTTCTCCGCGCTGAAAGATAACGTTGACCAGCTCATGTCCACCTTGCAGGATGGCCTGATGTTGTTCACCCGCGATTCCCGTGTGGTTCTGGTAAGCGCGCCGGTCGAACGCTTCCTGGGAAGGCCCAGGAGTGACTTGCTGGGCCGAACTGCAAATGAAATTTTCTCGCGCGACTCGCACCTGGGCGGCCTTGTGCTGGAAGCCTTTGAGCGCAAGCGCCCGCTGCAGCAGCGCGAACTGACTTCTGCCGCCGGGGCCCGGCTGCAGGTATCGCTGGATTTTGTTCAGGAAAAAAGCACGCAGATCGGAGCATTACTGGTGATGAGAGACGCGGAGTCCGTGCGCCGCATCGGCGATGAAATTGAAACTTCCCGTCGCCTCTCAGCCAGCGGGCGCGTGACCGGGGGAGTAGCGCACGAAGTGAAAAACCCCATCAACGCCATCGTGCTTCATTTGCAGCTGCTGCAGAATAAGCTTGCCCAGTTGGATCCCGACACGCGCCGCCACATGGATATTATTGGCAATGAAATTCATCGCCTGGATCGGGTGGTGCAGACCTTGCTGGATTTCATGCGGGCGCGCGAGCTTCATCTGGTGGAAATCGATTTCCGCCGCCTGCTCGATGATGTTGCGCTATTGGCTGCGCCCGATGCGGAACAGCATGGCGTGATCATTGACCGTATAAAGTGGCACGAGGCTCTGCCGGTAAAAGTCGACACCGACTTCATAAAGCAAGCTCTCCTCAACGTGGTCGTCAACGGAATCCAGGCCATGCCCAATGGCGGCCGCCTGGTGATTTCGGCGCGTCGCAAGGAAGACCTCGTCGTGGCCGAGGTACATGACCAGGGCGTGGGCATTCCCCGCGACGTGCAAAACAAAATCTTCGAGCTGTATTTCACGACGAAGAAGGATGGCAACGGAATTGGCCTCGCCCAGACTTATCAGATTCTGGACTGGCACTTTGGCTCCGTCGATTTTGAGTCGACTGAAGGTGAAGGAACAACGTTCCGCTTCCGGCTTCCTGTGGCCGTCGCCGCTTCCGGCATCGGCTCGGAGCAAGGAGCCGTGGCTCATTCAAACCAATTATGAATCTCGCCCTATCCATGCGGCAGCGGTAAGATCTACGGTAAAGCGCCAAGGGTTGATATGAATCTGGCCGCGATCCTGGGAGTTTGGGTCTTCAGTGTGGGATGGTTATCGTGTCCCTCATTCGGGTTGGTGCGGCATGCAGAACCCGCTGCGCTCTTAGCCTTTTCAATCGTTCACGCTCAGACGAACCCCGCGCTCTCCGGAGCTTCACCTGCCGGCCCGTCATCACTGTCCGGATCCCAAGCATCGGGCGCTCAACCGGGCGCTGCGAAAAGCCCTGACCTGCAGAATTCTGCCAAACCCGTCCCCGCATCGCCAAAACCTCGCAAGCGTACAAAGAAGACGAGCTATTCCAATTGCTCCAGTGCTCCCGCAGTCTTGAGCCCCAATCCCGGTTCGACGGGATCGGCAAGACCGGCAAGCATCCATCGGAGCGTTTCCGGCTCGGGTATTTCGAGCACCGCGAAGAGTGATTCTGGAAATAGCTCTAAACCGAGCGACGCATCCAATTCGCAACCCTGCCCGCCGAGAAAAAAGATTGTCCGCAATGGAGGCACCGGCGAACCCAAGATCGAACTGGAGGGCGGCACTCCTGCCCAGCAGGCTTCCAGCGCGCGTTCCACCGCAGAGATCACCGCAGGGACGGAAGAAAACCTCAAGAAACTCGCGGAACGAGAACTTAGCTCCAGCGAGCGGCAAACCGTCAGTCAGATCAGACAGTTCATCGAAGAATCCCGGCAAGCAGTCGCCGCGGGCGATCCGGAACGTGCGCAAGACCTGGCAACGAAAGCGCGATTACTGTCGGAAGAGTTGCTCAAGCCCTGACGTTATTTGCCTTTGGCTCGAGCGGCGTTCACTTTGGCCAGCAAATCCTGCGACATCGCCTGTACCGGACCTTGAATCTTGGCGTCTTCCGTCAACACTTCACGCGCTTCCGTCAGCTTACTGAGCTTGGCATAAGCAAAACCCAAACGATAGAGCGCGATCGAATATTGCTGTTCGTCTTCGCTTCGAAGCAATTCGACGGCTGACTTCAACTCTGGAACCGAAGCCGCGGTCTTGTTTTCCTTGATATATGCATATCCCAGAATTGAATGTGCAACTCCGGCCGAAAGCTTGCGCGGCTTGTCTGCATCAGGCTGATCGGCCTTCGCTACCTCAATCGCTTTCTGCGAGTATGTGACTGCCTTGGCAACACTGCCCGGCTTGGGGTCGTCGACCGTGGCTCCAGCAAGCAGCAACAATGCCGGCAACGAATTGGGATTGGCCGCGAGAACCTTTTCTCCATAAGCAAACAGACGCCCCTGGTCGTTTAGTTGCCCCGGCCCGAGGGTGTACATGGCGTAACTCGAAACCTGGCTCTGAAATTTGGAGTCGGGAAAGGCCTCCGAATATGCCTCAATGTCAGTCATGCGGGTTTTCGCGTCGGTTTCACTGGCGATCACATTGAATCCGGCTGCCTCCAGAAAATTGCACGAGTTTGCCGCCGCGGCTTTGTCATCGGCAATCTGTTTCTGAAAATCTTCGGCGGTCACGCTTTCTGGCCGGGTTTGCTTTTCAATGGAGTTGCACACGGCTCCTCCTTTGACGGCGTACTGCATGAGCCGGGCATTGTCTTTTGCCAGTTGTGCAATGCTCGCCTGCGAAACCAGGATGTCGAGATTTTTTGGAGAGCCGGCCAGCGCCTTGTCACCGAAATCGAGGGCTTTCACCAAATCTCCCGAACTCTGATACGCCTGCGAGATCTGCCAATCGCCATAGGCTACAGCCGCAGGATCGGCAGAATATTTCTGCACAAAATCTTGGTACATGGCCAACTTTTTGGCAGCGTCCTGTTCGCTGGAGATGGCTTGAAGGTCGTGATCTTCCGGCGTGCCTGCAGGAATAATGATTTTGTCGGTCTGCGCGAGGGTCAGTTCCGAAAAGAAGAGAAAACCGGAAACCACCAGCGTCGCCGGCATGCTGCAATGGCGTTTCATTCGGTCACCTCCGCTGTGGATGGAAAGGTTGTTTCTTTTGGCTAGCACGCGAATCCTAGCTCCGAACACGGCTTCGCGCAAGCGCACAAATCACCGATCAAGATGGTCAAGTTTCCGCGTTCTCGATCTTCAGCTAAAGTAGACGGATGCGTCAAATTCTGGGCCAGCGTCCGCTGCGATTCGTGTTTGCCGCCAACGTGATTTCCATGTTGGGCAGCGGCATGAATTCTGCCGCTGTTGCCTGGTACATCCTGGAAAAGACGCACTCGGAGATGGCCCTGGGAACCTTTGCGGTTCTCCAAAGCGTTCCCGCCATGCTGATGCTTCCCTTCACCGGCGTCATTATCGATCGGGAAGACCGGCGCATTCTGGTCATGTGGCTGGATGCGGTTCGCGCCGTCATCATCATTACGGTGGCCATTCTCGCCTTTCGTCATCGTGTGCAGGTGTGGGAGCTGTACTTAATGAACACGCTCGTCGCCGCCGGCTTCTGGATGTTCTGGCCGACGATCACGGCATTAATTCAGGAGCTCACTCCCGAAGGCCAATTCGTGCAGTCGAATACCTTCCTTTTGGCCGGCGTCCAGGGTGGATGGCTGATCGCCGGCTCTTTGGTCGGCTTCATGTACAACCATATCGGCCTGGGCGGCGTGTTGTTGATCGACGTTTCTACGTACGTGGTTTCGTTCCTTTGTTATTTCGCGGTGCGCAAGGGACGGCATGCGGTGTTGCGTCCCCGCGAATTGCGCGCCGATCTCCTTGCCGCGGAAACCCAGTTTCAGCGCTTCTGGCGCGAAATGCGAGAGGGATTGCACTTCCTCCGCGATCATCGCGCGGTGATTCTGCTCGGCATCAGCTGGGCACTGTTTCTTGGGGCGATGGTCACAGGAGTGGTTGTTACCCCTTCTCTCAGCGAGCGCACATTTCACGCTGGCGCAGTCGGCTACGGCTGGCTCAACGCCGGGTGGGGCACTGGCGCGTTCTGCAGCGCCCTCTACGCACCCGCGATTATCGCGTTGCTGGGCGGGAGACGTTCGGTCGCCATTTCGATGGCGGTTTTGTCCGCTAGCGTGATGTTCGCCGCCGTCTCTCCCTGGCTGCCCCTGGCAATTTCTTTCTATTTCATCATGGGCTCCGCCCGCGGCGTGGGCGGCGTAGCGATGAACACGAACCTGATGGAAATGGTCCCGCAGCACCTGATGGGAAGGGTTCAGAACGCATTCTATTTTGGTGGAACATTTCTGCAAATGATGCTGGCCCTTGCCGTTGGTACAGTTGCACAGCATGTGAGCCTGGTGGCCGGTTTTGCCATCATGGCAACGGTCTACGGACTATCGTTTGTGGCGGCGAGCTGGCCGGTAGAAGTGCCTGCGGTTGAGGAAGTGGGAGCCGTGAAGTAAGCCCATAATGCAAACATTCGAAATTCACCTCCCATTCCGACCGGAGTCGCGGCGAAAGTGAGGACGGAGTGGAGGAACCTGCTTTTCCGCCGGTGGGCTCAGAGGGATCTGCGTGGTAATGCCCCGCCCTCCGCTGTTATTCTTTCCCATTCCAAGGAGCGCGCATGTCCGCTGATCTGCAGGGCCGTAACGGCGTCGTTTTTGGAGTAGCGAATAAACGTTCGATCGCTTGGTCAATTGCCCAGGGGCTTCACTCAGCCGGAATGAAACTCGCCATCACTTATCAGAATGAGCGATTAGAGCAGGAAGCCAAAGACTTGATTCTGTCTCTGCCCGGCGCCGAAGCCTATATGTGCGATGTTTCCAAAGATGACGAAATCGACCGCCTTTTCACCACCCTGAAAGAACGGCACGGCAAGCTGCACACTCTGGTTCACTCTGTCGCTTTTGCGCCGGCTGATGAACTGAAAGGCGATTTCGTCAACACCACGCGCGAAGGGTTTCGCATCGCGCTCGATGTAAGCGTCTATTCGCTGATTGCAGTTGCTCGCGCGGCCGCGCCGCTCATGGAAGACGGCGGCTCCATCATGACCATGACCTATTATGCCTCCGAAAAAGTGGTTCCCCGCTACAACGT
>JASICF010000142.1 GCA_030044775.1 Candidatus Sulfotelmatobacter sp.
TTGCTGAGAGGCAGATCGACGGAGGTCGAAACCTTCTCCCGAATCGTAGTGTGGCCTTCAATCTGTTTGCGGATGGATTCCACCGAGGCGTGCGACCGCAGAAATCGGTTGGTCAGGGCTTTGTCTTCGCGCAGTAGCCCGAGCAGCAGGTGCTCGGTCTCGATATAAGGAGACCCGAACTGGCTTGCTTCGTAGCGCGCGAAAAAAATTACGCGCCTGGCTTTCTCCGTGTAACGTTCAAACATATAACCCTTCCCCCTGCGGTGGGGCCGAGAAGGCGTTGGCTTTGTCGGCCTACCGAAATCCCGAACTGTTGATCCCTCTCACTTGCATCCGGCTCCCGTTACCCGCTCATTATGCAATCAAACGGCCGCCGAACCCAAGTACTCCAACGTTTTTGTCATGTTACCGAAGGAACCTGTTTAAATCCCTCCTTGCCGGCGACTGGAACCATTTCTTGCACTTTGTCTTTCTTAAACGATTCTGACCTTTGTAACTCATCTTTGATTACGCAGGCAACGTCTCTGGCCTGATTTCTTCCGCCCGGCCCCGTTCCAGCCGCAAAACCCGCTGGCAGCGCCGCGCGAACAACAGGTTGTGGGTTGCGATGACCGAGGTGAGTTGGTGCTCCTGATGCAGCCGGGCAATCAGCTCAAATACCGCTTCTGCCGTCCGCCCATCCAGGTCGCCGGTCGGCTCGTCCGCCAGCAACAGCTTTGGCCCGGCAATCAACGCCCTCGCCAAAGCGACCCTTTGCTGCTCGCCGCCCGAAAGCTCTCCGGACCTGTGATGCGCCCGCGCCTCGAGACCCACTTCACGGAGCCATCGCAAAGCTTCGGGCGCAACACTTACCCAGCTCTGGCCACGCTGTAGCAAGGGCATCGCGACGTTTTCAGCCGCTGTAAACTCAGGGAGCAGATAATGGAATTGCCACACGAACCCGGCGTCATGATTGCGAAAACCAGCCGCTTCGTCCGCCGATAGCGAATTCAGCCTCAATTGCGCGCAGTATACGTCACCCGCAGAAGCCCGATCAAGCGCGCTCAGAATGTGCAATAACGTGCTCTTGCCGGCGCCCGATTCGCCCACAATGGCAACCATCTCGCCCTGCTTCACCTCGAACGATAAGTTCTCAAAGAGCACCAGGTCCGATTCGCCGGACCGGAAAACCTTCTTCAATCCTTCGACCCGAAGCAGTGTTTCTCTTTCGTTCCCCACCTGCTCCGTTAGATGCACGCGCCCTCCGCCAAGGTCCATCCTGCCGCGCCCCTAGTCGATCCCGGCGGGGACAGTAGAGTTGTCATCTTCTCACATTACAAAAAAGCATCCTATGGCACGGTCGAACCATAGCTCAATTCACTCAACGACTCATTTCGTTCAACAAGGCAGGGCGCTCGTTACGAACGGGCCATACGACGGAACAGTCTGCCTCCCTACAAACTTACGCGGGAGAAGGCTCCGTCGCGGTGACCTGTATCACAGCTTGGATGCGGGATGGCCGAAGGGAAGTTTTCCCCTCGTCAGTCGGCCTGTTCGGTGGGGCCCGTGGGACCCAGGGCACGGGCCACTCTCAAACACCGGCAAGTCTTAGACTTGCACTTGCACGTCTGCCCCGGCCAGGCTTCGCAGCGATTCTTCATACGGCGCGAGCGCGATCCCTCGCTCCGTCACGATCGCGGATACATACTTCGCAGGTGTCACATCGAAAGCCGGATTTTCGATCGAAACTCCATCCGGAACCATTTGCTTTCCCGCAATGTGGCTTACTTCTCTCGTATTCCGCTGCTCGATGGGAATCTTGCTTCCGTCCGGGCAAGCCAGATCGACCGTCGAAATCGGCGCCGCCACGTAAAAAGGAATATTGTTTTCCTTCGCGAGCACTGCGACGGTATAGGTCCCGATTTTATTGGCGACATCGCCATTTGCCGCAATCCGGTCCGCTCCGACCACGATTGCTCCAATCTTGCCCTGTCTCATCATCGCGCCGGCCATGTTGTCGGAGATCACTGTGGTCGGAATGCCGTCTTTCATCAACTCCCACGCCGTGAGCCGCGCGCCTTGCAGAAATGGCCGGGTTTCGTCCGCATAGACGTGAATTTTCTTGCCCTGAGCGACCGCGGCGCGAATCACTCCCAGCGCTGTGCCATAGCCCGCTGTCGCCAGAGCGCCGGCATTGCAATGAGTCAACACTCCCCCCGCGCTCGGCATGAGCGTAGCACCGTGATTTCCCATCGCCTGGTTCGCGGCGATATCTTCGGCGTGCATGCGCTTCGCCTCTTCCGTCAATTCCTGCTTGATCTGCGAAACCGGCCGGACTCGCAAACGTTCGAATTTCTCTCGCATGCGCTGAATCGCCCAAAACAAGTTCACTGCGGTCGGCCGCGTCTGGCCAATTACCTCGCAAATGTCATTGAACTCCTTTTCAAGCTCGGCAACTGTTTCAGCCTTCGAGTCCCTCACTCCCAGCGCAATTCCCATGGCCGCAGCTACGCCGATGGCGGGCGCGCCCCGCACAATCATGGTTCGGATCGCGTCCGCAACCTGCTGATAGGTTTTGGAAGTGACGTAAATTTCTTCCGTCGGCAGCTTCGTCTGATCGACGAAGCGCACACCACTGTCGGTCCATTCAAGAGTTTGAATCATTGATTCGTCATCACTCGCTTGTCTTCGGTCTTTCGAAAGGCATTCCTGTCACATCTTGTGTGCCGCGCAGCGATTGCGTGGAACATTTGTGACCGCTGGATTTCCGCACATCTCGCATATTGCCGCGGCCGCAAGAATCACCGGCTGCGTGTCATCCGTCTGCAAAACGTGTTCGGCGCGAACATCATTCGCGGTAAAAATCGAAACAAATGGCGCCGGCGCGGCGGCTTTCTCCACGTTTGGCCGGCCCTTGGCTTCCTCGCGTTCTACCAGGCACATCGTACCAACTACGCGAAACCCTGATTCACGGGCCGCTTCGATTGCCTGCACGGTGGACGCTCCCGTCGTACACACATCATCAACAATCACCACTGGGGCGCCAACTTCGCGAAACCCCTCGATCCGCTGCCCCATCCCGTGCCGCTTTTCCGCTTTGCGTACCAGAAACCCATGCAGCTCACCGGTTACTACCGAAACCGCTGTCACGATCGGGTCGGCCCCCATCGTCAACCCGCCGATCGCCTTCGCCCTCCAGCCGCGCTGGCGAATCTCTTCGGCAAACACTTCTCCCGTCAGCCGCGCGCCTTTGGCATCGAGAGTTGTGGTTCGGCAGTCGATGTAGTAGTCGCTCGTGCCGCCCGAGGAAAGATTGAACTCGCCAAGCTTGAAGGACTTGTGGGCGAGGAGCCGAAGCAGATCCTGGCGCGCGGAAGACATAAAAACTTACGATATCACGTCGAA
>JASICF010000143.1 GCA_030044775.1 Candidatus Sulfotelmatobacter sp.
CTCCCTCCGTGCGGGCTGGATTCGATCTCGACGCTGCCTACGCGGTTGAGGCCAGGCTTAGGCAACTGCGCGAAGCCACGGGTGAGAAATCCGCCGGCCGCAAGGTCGGCTTCGCCAACAAAGCCATGTGGCGGGTTCTTAAGCTGGAAACTCTGCTGTGGGCTCACATGTACGACCGTACCGTCCACCATGCGCCGGACAATTCGGCGACGCTCTCCATCGCGAATTCGCGCTCATTGAAGATCGAGCCTGAAATTGTTTTCTGTCTGAAAGAGCCGATTACCACTCCAGACCGCGATCCCGCCGCGGTGCTTGCAGCCGTTGAATGGCTTGCCCTGGGATTCGAAATTATCGACTGCCCTTACCCCGGATGGAAATTTCAGGCCAGCGACTTCGTTGCCTCGTTCGGCCTTCATGCCGCACTGGTGGTCGGCGAAAAGAGAAAGGTTTCTGCTGATTCCATCGCCACGCTGGTCGAGGAGCTTTCCACTTTCAAGCTGCGCATGCTGAAGGGCGGGGAACTCGTCGAACAAGGGTCGGGCAAGAATTCGCTGAAGAGTCCCGCCCTGTGCCTCGCCGAACTTGGAGCGGCCATCGCGCGGCGCTTTCCCCAAGAACCGCTCAAAGCAGGCGAGCTGATCAGCTCCGGCACGTTGACTTCCGGCCATGACACTGCAAGGGGCGACAGTTGGACGGCCGAAGTTGAAGGCATCGCCTTGCCGTCGCTCGCTTTGCGCTTGATATAACCTGCGGCGCCTAATCCGGGCAGGATTGCCCCCGCGAAGTTTGGCCAAAACAAAAACCGCGCGGCCGGTTAGCAGCGCGGTTCAGTGGACTGCGTCGAAGCGTTCGGCGCAGTTTGAAGATTAGACCTTGGCCAGCTTGCGGCGACGCAATGTTTCCGCAAGACCAACCAGCCCCGTTCCCAGAAGCAACAGGCTGCTCGGCTCAGGAACTGCGCTGTAGCCTATAAACTCCTGCGGCCCCACTCCCGGCTTGGCATTCAGCGGGGTGTAGAGCAACAATCCATTGAACGCCGAATTCGACGCGGTCGACGCCAAGGCTAGATAAGTCGCCTCGGTGGCCGCGAAAATCGAGTGGCTCCGGAAATAGGAACTATCGGCGGCGTTCTTAGAGAACAGGCCCCAGATTGCCCACTGCGCTGTGTTACTGTTCAGCGTCTTGTCGAGGACGCTCTCGAACATCAGCCCGGCGGCTTTGTAATCGAGCGTCATAGACGGTCCGAACATGCTCTTTGCAATGCCTTGCAGAAAGGGCGAAACCGTGTACGTGTAGGTCGTGTTGAAATTGACGTTGTTATCGAACGAATCGCACATGAGAGCTGTGTAAGTGGAGCTGCCGTTGATCGAGAAGTAGTAGGGGTATCCGATGTAAGGTGAGCCATTCTGAGCGTGCGCTCCGCCGTGGCCTTCATACACCATGGTGACCGTAGTCCCAAAGGCTGAACCAACCACGAGCAGGGAGAACACGAGCAGCGATAGAACAAGCTGAAAACGACTTCGGCGCATCGATTTGCCTCCGGGCAAAGGTACAACCTGACAGCGAAAACTTAGTTGCCTAATAAACCGTAAAGGTTTCCTTCAATGAGGGAGTTTGGCCAGAACATCCAGAGGGAGATATGAAGCTAGGTGAACCCTGGCTCCGCCCCAACGAGCGGCACTTTGTCAAGGGATACAAAACTTACCCCCGTAACACACACAAGAGTACCAGCAGATGCCAAACCGGGACATGGCCCAGAAGTGGCGTTACCATAGTTACCACTAGGTCCGCGGCGTTAAAACCGCCTTGACCCCGTCTGCGAGTTGTGGGGGCTTGTCAAAATTGGGGCCAGAAGGAAATCCACAGGATATTTCTGTGCAAAGCGTTCTCTCGTCTGCTACGATTGGTCCCAAAAGCAAGCGGATATCCTTTATTTTCTGCAAGCGAAATAAAGGAGAAATGGCACTCAAACTGCCCCATGTTCTGCAGAGTGCCCGGAGTTTTCCCAGCATCTCCGTCGCAGGTAGGAGTCGTTCGTGCCCGATCCCGAGAACGGGAAGGTCCAGATAGTTGTTAGGCGACGGCGCACTCGTCGGCATCGTCGTCATCTCTTAATCCGCCGGTTGCTTTCTCTCTGCGTGCTGGCGTTGTTCACCGCCTGCTTTTCAGCCCTCGCTCTGCGCTATTTTGGTTTTCCCACCTTTGGCAGGGAAATGCATCCTGGCGATTCCGAACGTGCCCTCTGGCGGGAACAGACCGCGCTGCTCGATCAGGTTCTATCGCAGGTTCATGCCCCTCGCCCGCTCTACCCCTATTCCGTTGTGCCTGGCGGTGTGCAAGACGCCAATGAGTTGAAGTGGGTCGCAGAACATGACCCTATCGTAGCCGCCCACTATGCCGGTTTCGACTATGCACATGCGCGCATCGTGGAGGTCACGCTTGCACGCTCAGTTTATGTCTCCTACCGCATCGGCAATCGCGTTTACTGGATGCGCCGAAGGATCAGCCTGCACAAAGGCGAAAAGCTGATCACCGACGGCCGAATCACAGCTCGCGGACGCTGCGGCAATCAGGTCGCCGAGAAGCCGCAGCCTGCCGTTTCTCCCGCCGAACCTGCGCCGGAAGCCTTCGAACGGCCAATGCAGTCTGCCGGCACCGCAATACCCTCGCCTCCGGTTCCCTTTGATTCGGCTCTGCTGGGCCGTCCGCAGCCGGAACTGCCGCCTGATGGACCGCTCGGCGTGATCAGCTCGTTTGGCGGGGGGAATCCCATCGCCGTTTCGCCTCCGGCGCTGCCTGCAGGTTTGTGCGCGCCCGTGCCAAGAAAAAAAGGCGACGCGGCGATCGAAGAGGTTGCCGCCGTAAGCGGCAACAGTAACAGCAAGAAAAAACTAGGTGCATGCGGCAGCCAGCCTCTATCTCCCGTGCCAGAGCCTGCAACCTGGGTCCTGCTTGTTACCGGGTCCGCGATGCTCGTCTGGCGGTTTGTGCGCAGAACGTCTCACGCATCGTTCTAAAAGATCCGATTGCAAATTCCACTCTTGCGCGCCCATCTCCGTTTTGGGTACGCTCGGTAATTTCTCGCAACATCTCATCGCCGGGGGTTGAAAAGTGCATCTTTCCAGGTCTCAGTTATTAGCCGTACTGCTGTTCTCGACTGTCTTCGCTCCACAGGCCACCCTACGGGCGCAGTCGATTCGCTTGCACGTTGACCTCACCGATGCTCCACGAAACATCTTTCACGCTACGCTCAGCATTCCGGCGAAGCCCGGCCGGATGACCCTCGTTTTTCCTGAGTGGATTCCCGGCAATCATCGTCCCAGCGGCCCGATCGCCGACCTGACCGGCATTGACGTTCAGGTCGCAGGCAAACCCATCTCGTGGCAGCGCGACGACATCGATATGTACGCCTTTCACCTGGTGGTTCCTGAAGGCGGCCAGGAGGTCGACATCTCGCTTGATTCCATTACCACCAACTACAGCGCCGGAGGGGGCGGACCCGCTGCTTCCAGCAACCTGCTCGATTTGAATTGGAATGCGGTCATGCTTTATCCGCAGGGCGTGGATTCGGATGCAGTCGAAGTCGCAGCGTCGGTCAAGCTTCTTCCCGGCTGGAAATTCGGAACCGCCTTGCAACCAAAATCCACCTCCGGCGACGAAGTTGAATTCGCTCCGGTCTCGCTTACCACTCTGGTCGATTCGCCGCTAATCGCCGGCGAGCATTTCCGCCGCATCGAATTAACTCCTGGATCAGAACCCGTCCATGTGATGGATCTGGTCGCCGATAGCGATGCCGACCTGGCGATGAAGCCTGAAGATTTAACTGCCTATAAGAAACTGGTCGCGGAAACCGGGGCTTTGTTCGGCGCGCGCCACTATGAACATTATGACTTTCTCTTCACTCTCAGCGACCAGGTTGGCGGCCATGGACTTGAGCATCACCAGTCGAACGACAGCGCTGCCTCCGAGCGCACTTTGCTCGATCCCGATCTGCACCTGATTTTTGCCGATCTGCTTCCCCACGAATTCGCGCATTCCTGGAATGGCAAATATCGCCGTCCTGCCGGACTTGCCACGCGAAATTATCAGCAGCCCATGATCGGGGATCTTTTGTGGGTTTACGAAGGCCTCACCGATTATCTCGGCTTCTTGCTCGCCGAACGCAGCGGGCTGATGACCGCCGAGCAGTATCGCGAATCGCTGGCGCTAACTGCGGCCATGCTCGATCACCGCCCCGGTCGCACCTGGCGGCCTTTGGAAGACACAGCCCGTTCGGTGCAAATTCTCCGCATGCTGGGCTCGCGGTGGTCGAACTGGCGTCGCGGCCTCGATTACTATCCCGAGGGCCAATTGATCTGGCTCGAGGTCGATTCGATCATCCGCCAGCAGACTCACGGCCAGCGTTCTCTCGACGATTTCTGCCGCAGCTTCGAGGGTGGCCCGAGCGGTCCTCCGCAGGTTGTGCCCTATACGTTCGATGACATCGTTCACGCGCTCAATGAGGTCGCTCCTTACGATTGGGCAACGCTGTTGCGCGACCGCGTGAAGCGCACCAGCGCTCACGCCCCGCTCGGCGGCATCGAGGGCGAAGGCTGGAAGCTCATTTATAACGATCAGCCGAACCAGTTGGAAAAGGCGATCGAAAAGAATTTCAAGGCTGCGAACTTTGATTATTCTCTGGGATTCAGCCCCGGAAAGGATGGCAAGCTCGATGACGTGATCGTTGGCTCGCCCGCGTATCAGGCAGGAATAGGTCCGGGCATGAAGCTGATCGCCGTTAACGGCCGCAGGTGGACTCCCGACGTATTGCGCACTGCGCTCAAATCGGCGCAGGAATCAACCGCGCCGATCGATTTGCTTATCGAGAACGCGCAATTTTTCCGCACCTATTCCGTCGATTATCACGATGGCGAGAAAAATCCTCACCTCGAGCGCATCTCAGAACAGCCCGACGTGCTAGGCATCTTGCTGGCTCCCCTCGCCAAGTAGGGCCTGACCCTAAGAGTTACTTTGTTGGAAATCTGGAGCCGCAAAAGGCTGGTAGAATCGAATGAAAGCCTCCCATTATGTTTTCCGCAGGTGCCAGCAGAGCCGGGTTCGTTTTATTGGCCGTAGCGCCATTTGCCCCGCTCGTTGGTCACGCGCAGCGCGCCGCCCGGGAGATCCCCGAGATTCGCAATGTGCAGGTGCTGCGCGGAGGGAATCAGGTCGAAATCCAGGTTGAATCGAGCGTTCCCATCGTTCCTCAATCCAATGAACTGGGTGGCCCCGACCGTCTGCTGCTCGACTTCGTCAACGCCCGTCCGGGAGCGCAGTTGCGCAGCCAGAAGGTGGATCGAGCCGAAGTCAAAGACCTGCGCGTTAGTTTGTTTTCCGCTGATCCTCCCGTTACCCGAATCGTAATCGACCTTAACGGCCCGCAGCCCTACCAGGTTTTCCCGGCAGGGAGAACCATTATCGTGAAGATTGGAGGCGCCGAAGCAGAAATTGGCGGCAGCAAAGCTCCTCTAGGAAATGTGGCCGCAGCAAATGCTGCCGCAGCCGATGCTCCGCCTGCCCCGCCCAAACCCTCGCTCGACGTGACATTTCGTGATGGATTGCTCTCCATCGACTCCGACCGGGCCACGCTTTCTCAGGTTCTGTTCGCGATCCATCAGCGCACCGGCGCCGAAATCGCGATCCCCGCGGGAACGGAGCAGGACCAGGTCGTCGTGAATCTTGGTCCCGCGCCGGCGGCCGATGTTCTCTCGCGATTGCTCAACGGATCGAAATTCAATTTTGTGATTCTGAGTTCACCGAAAAATCCCGGAGCCATTGATCAGGTGATTCTCAGCCCTCGCGCCGAAGCCCCGCCCACTCCGGTTCAGGCCGCCGCTCCGCCACCACCGCAACCCGCGCCCGACAACGCGGCCGCCAGCTCTGATGAGGCTGCCGCCCCGCCGAGGGTTCGTATGCGAGGCCGGGGATTTCCTCCGCTGCGTGGTCAAGATCCTCAGGATCCTCCCACCGATGCCCAGGAGCCACCCGCTCCTCCGGAAAACGAAAATCCAAACCCAAACCCGCAGTAGATTCGCGCGCGTGCGCAAGATTGAGGTTGTTGGTGCAGCCCAGGGTTGTCTTAGCCCGCCTGATCGCCGACCAGGTTACGGAGGCGTGATCAGCCGTATCGGCACCGGTGAGCTGCCGAAATCCGGCGTTCCCGTCGACAAGTCCCCGCAGCCGGAAACGTTCAGCACTGTTACGCTTACGTTTCCCGTGGTTGGGTCGACGCTATTGATAAAGACCTGCAGGAAGCCCACGATGGTGACGCTACTGCCGGGAGTTAACTGTAGGCCACCGGTAAAATTGGCGATCGGTATGGTCGCGATGGAGGTGCTGGAAGTAATGGTGTTTCCCGTGCTCACTAGCGATGCTTTGACCAGCGCGCTTCCGCTTCCTGCCTGAATCTGAAGTGGAAATGCGGGAACAAACCCATTCATAACCAGCGAGTCCTGTCCTGTTCCTGCGCTCGACCCATGAATCAGGCATTGCACCGCCGTAGAGGTGTCTCCCGATCCTCCGCCCGGATTGTAGTCCGTTAGATCAATGGCGGTCCCCAACTGTACTCCGCAGGCATACACCGTGCTCTGGTCGCATCCTCCAATGGCTTCCTGGTACAGATCGCCAGTCGCGCAAGAGGGCACCGCTCCGGGAGTTCCCGCAATCTCCGCGGGAATGTACTCCTCTGTATTGGATGACGTGTTGTACTGCGGAGGATTGTTTGGCGAGGGCGGATTACAACCGCTGGCGCCAAGGGTGCAGTCCGCGGAAAGGCTGAAAGTTTCGCCGACCGTTGAGGAGCCGGTATCGGCCCCCGCACTGACGATCGACCCGCTTGTAGGGTCAACAAATTTCGAGACGCCCAAGTTCAGCGGGTCGGAATTCGGTATGATCCACGGCTTCACGCATCGCGGCGACACAGGCGTGGGCACTGGGGCTCCGTTGCCAGAGTTCGAAGGGTTGTATGCTTCGGCGCTGGCAGTCGCAGTGACACTGCTTCCTGAGTAATTTGCCCCGATCAAGGAAAACACGCGGGCAAAGAAAATCGGCAGGTTGGCCTGAGTCACGGTAACGTTCACCACCGGATTGATGGCGAACTCCGATCCCGAAAGCTGGGAGCAATCGGCGTTCGCCGTCGTCGAGGTTCCCGCGCTGTAAGTCACGTTGATCGAAGTGGCGGCTGGCGTAACCCCCGCGATCGTGTTTTGCTCCGCTACTGCCTGCGCCGTCAAAGTGGCCAGGTTGGTCGAGCCGCCGCAGACCGCGGCCCAGGTTCCATCGCTGTTGCCGGTGGGATCGGCCGTGATGCCCGAAAGTGAGATCACCCGCGCCCCCGCCAGCGCCGCTGTATCGGCCGCGCGCTGCGCTTCCGCTTTGGCCTGGTAAAGCGTGCCGATGTCGATGGAAAGCGCCGCCATTCCGATGATCGCCACCAGCGCCACCGTCACCAGGGCCATCGTGAAGCCGCGCTCGCTCGAGCGCCTTTGTCCTCGATGTACCGAACGCCGGATTAGCGGTTTCAACATGCGCGTTTGCTCAATTCTCGTTGTACGCCGTAGCGGTCGTTGTGATGCTGGTCGGCCCGGTGAATGAACTCCCCACCAGGCTCGCAACCTTGCTGTATTCCCATTGATACGGGTATTGGATGGTGATACAGGTCGCGACTACCTTGACTGTGGTCCCTATAGTTTGGGTTGTCACACACCCGCGGTTGATGGTAAGCACAAGATTCGTGGTGCGGCTGCAGGCAACGGTAGAAACCCACGTAAGCCCGCTGCTGTACTGCGGCTGGTTGCTGGTGTTCGATAGCCCACAGTCGTTGATGTTTTCCGATAGCAGATAATTGTCGACTACCTGGTACGCGTCGCTTACCGACGCGGGAAGAGGCGGGGACGTCGAAACCCCGACAGAGCTTACATCGTTGGCCGGGTCGGCAGCCGCAATGCGCGCTCCTTCCCGAGCCGCATTGGTCAGCCTTTGTTTAAGGGTTACCGCTCCGCCGAAGTCGAAAATCCCCACCACAAAAACCACCAGCAGGGGAAGGGAAAGCGCAAATTCCACGATCTGCGAACCGGTTCTGTCCCTCCCTGCGAGACTCGGACGCTTCATCGACCGCCATCGTCCGCGACCTGCCGCCACCCCTGCATTCATTGCGTCTCAACTCTCATCTGCGCCTGCCCGGGCAGGAGAAAATTATCCAAATTTAGTGTGGTCAGCGGAATCGGCAGGCTGAAAGGAATCTGGTAGCGCACGCTCACCGACGTGCCGCAGGTGCCCAGTCCTCCCAATGCCGCTGAGGAGAGCTGCACGTTTTCCTGTACGCAAACGTCGCTGATGCTTGGGTTACAAGGCGGCGCTGTGCACCCCGTGGTGACGGTGCTGTTGCACGTGCATAGCGGCGGAGCCGTCCATTTGGGAGTCGCGCCTCCCCACGGCACCAGATTGTTTGTGCTCAGATGTGAAGCGATCAGCGCGTTGTGCACCGCCGTCTGCGCATTGGTCGGGGGAAGAGTGGCGGCACATGTAGTGCATCCCGGTTCGACCGCGGCCTCCGCGCCCAGGCGCGTGGCGTGAGCCAGTGTTCCATAGATGCTGAAGGCCTCGCCGAACCAGAAGATGGCCATGAAGATCATAAAAAACAAGGGAAGGATCATGGCAGTTTCGGCAATCTCGGAACCGCGCGCGTCACCGCGGAGATTGCAAAGTGGGTTCCATTTTCTTAGCCTCATCGTTAACGTCCTCCCCACATCATTTCCGCGCCGAAAAGCAGCGTAGCCAACGCCAATGCCACGCCATAGGGCACCTTCAGCGCCTGCGGATTATCCAGCGTAACCTCCGTTCCGGGCGGGCGAAATGCAGCCATCGATCCCAACATACCCCATATATTCCGCATGGTTTGTTTGAATCGCCGTTTGTAGATCACCAGAATCAAAGCCATCATTCCGGCCACAAAAATCGAGCCGATCAACAAAGTGATCAGGGTTTGCCAACCCACCACTGCACCCAGAGCGCCCGCCAGCTTCCAGTCGCCCGCCCCTAAGCTGCGCAGCAACACGAACGGAAGCAGCAACAGCAACCCCAGCCCGAGGCCAAGCAGCGAAGCCTTCACACCGCCCCATCCGCCTGCGATTGCGTTGACTGCCACGCCCGCAACCGCACCCGAAACCGTTAGCCAGTTCGGAATCCGGCGGCTGCGCCAGTCGGTATAGCCGGCAACCACCGCCACGATAATCGCCAGTCCGAGCGCCACTGGCTTCAAGCTGACTCCCAAGCGCCGCAACCGGCGACCGAGTGCAACGCGGAAAATAGCGGCTGCGAAACCTTCATCTTTATGGCACTGGATTACTGAGGGATGGTAGGCCAGCCAAGCTTGCCCTACTGAGGCGGATTTTCACACACGGAGATGGCGAAGTCAATGAACCGCCGTGACTTCGAAAATACAGTCACCGCAGCGGTTGCACAGCGTTTACAGGGCAAGGCTCCCTAGCGCGAAATCGCTCGCACAAAGAAAAAGGCCCGGATAAAATCCGGGCCGCGATCTTGATACCTGGTTTGTTCCTACCGGTTCGCGCTAAGGGCCGCCGCGCTGTTGTGCTCCGCAATGGTCTTGCGCGCAGTGTCGGCCAGCGCTTTGGCCTGAGGCAGCAGATCGAGCCCTTTCAGGACTTCCGGATCCGCTTCCGTACGTACTCTCAGCCCCTCGTCTTCTCCGAAAGCATCGATGAAGATTTCCGCCTTGATGTTAGAGCGGATCCAGTCGTTGTTGTCGATGAGTTCGGCCTGGGTATACTCAACGCTGGCCGTATCCAGCGATTTACGGAATTCCTGCATCACTTCATCGTCCACCTCGAAGTTCTTCGCCGGGTGGTGGTCCACAACGTAGCGCTTGGCGAAGTTGAAGAACGCATAATGCTGCAGCAGCGTGTCCTGGAAATGATTGCTCTTGGGTGTTGGAATCATCACATCGGGCGTGATACCGCCGCCGCCATAAACTGTGCGGCCACTATCGGTCAGTTTGACCTCGCGGTTCGCCAGGCTGGGAACGTCATCTCTGCTGTAGTAATAGTCGTATAACGAAACGTTGCTGTAATCGCGCTGGATCAGCCTTCCGCTCGGGGTGTAGTAATGCGCTGTAGTCAGCGCGAGTCCGGTGTTCTCCGACAGCGGATACACCGTCTGCACCAATCCCTTCCCGAACGTGACTTCGCCGGCGATCAGCCCGCGATCATGATCCTGAATCGCTCCTGAAACAATTTCCGCGGCCGATGCTGTCAGCCGGTTCACGAGCACCACCAGCGGGTAATCCTTGCCGCCGTTGCCATGCTGCGCCACGTACCGCTTTTCTGCCGAAGCCCGGCCGTGATGCGAAACGATCAGTTGCCCTTTCTTCAGGAACTTGTCCGCCACGCCCACGCCTTCGCTGAGCAACCCGCCGGGATTTCCCCGCAGATCGAGAATCAACCCCTTGAGATCGCCAAACTCATCCAACGCTTTCGAAACTTCCTCTTCCGTCGTCTCGTTAAATCCGTTGACGTGCATGTAGCCGATTCCTGGCCGGATCATGAAATGCACGTCGACGCTGTAGCGCGGAATCTCGTCGCGCACCAGCGTGAACTCCATCGGCTTTTCCACGCCGTCGCGCGAAATGCTGATGTGGACCGTCGTCCCCTTCGGCCCTTTGAGCATGTCGGCAACATCGGTCACGCTCATATTTTCGGTAGACTTCCCATCGACCGCGATGATCACGTCACCCGGATGAATGCCCGCTTTGTAGGCCGGAGTTCCATTAAACGGAAAGATCACGATCACTTGGTTGTTGCGTGGTCCCACCGTCATGCCTACGCCGTAATACTTGCCCCGCTGGTCTTCGCGCATCAGCGCATACGATTTGGGATCGAAGAAATTCGAATGCGGGTCCAGGGCGTGCAGCATTCCCGGAATCGCCCCGTCGTAGATGGCCTTATCGGCGTCGACTGGCTCAGCGTAGTTTTGCTCGACGATCGAATAGACGTCGGCAAACTGCTTGAGGCTGTCTTTCACATCGCCATCGCTGGAGAGCGACGATTGGTCCCCCGTGCGCTGGGCAAACAGAATGCCGAGAAAACCGCAAGCCAGGAGAAAAAAAACTACCAGGAAGAGTGAGCGCCGAGAACTGCGTGCCATCTTAAAGTTTTCCTTCGGATTGAGCGTTGTCGAACGCCGGCCAACGTGCTGAATACTCGCAGTATACCATTACATTAGACGGCTGTAGCCGGCGATAGTTACCATTGGTAATCGCCCAATCTATCGCCAACCACCCCACCCCCTAAGATGCATTCACAGCCAGCTAAGGTTCCCCTATCCAAACGTTTGATCTTCAAATCCCGGGGTAGTGCCCCCCCGGCCTTGAATTTTTCCCGGCCTACTCGATAACGTCATCCCGAACGCCTGCGTTTTTCCCGCCTCGCATTGCCGCCTTTCCCTTCCCGCATTATGATGGTCATTCATGAGCTTTTCCGAGACCATTTTCCTGTTTTTTCTGGCCCTGATCATCTTCGGGCCGAAAAAGCTGCCGGAGATTGCCCGCCAGGCTGGACGTCTGCTCGCCGAACTGCGCCGCGCCTCCAATGAATTTAAATCCCAGATCGAGACCGAAATCGCCCATATGGAAGTCCAGCAACGCGCCACCGAGAAGAGCGAGACGGAAAAAGGTATCGCCGCCCTTGCCAGCGGGACTGCGCCGCAGGGAACCGTCGCCAGCCTCAGCCTGAATCCGGCTAGCGAACCGGCAGCGAAGAATGCTGCGGCCACGTTGGCTGCTCCCATCGCCGAATCAACCGTGGGGCTGGCTTCATCCCCCGAACCGTCTATTGTCACCCGGCCGACCGCCCCTCCCGCCGAGACCGTCGGAACCGTCGCCGACCCCGAATCGCAGGCGTCGCATGTCTGAAACCGTGGCCGCAGTTTCCGAGCCATCAGACAATCGCGAAGCCATGCCCACCATGGGTTTCCTCGATCATCTCGAAGAACTGCGCCGTCGCATCGTCTATTCGATCGCCGCCGTCGCAGTAGGATTTTTTGCCTGCTGGTGGAAAGTGGAAGCGATTTACGACATTATGCAGAAGCCGATTCTCGACGTGCTGCGGGCCAATGGCATGTCGGATAAGCTGGTCTACCTGAACCCCACCGAGCCCTTCAACCTTTACCTGAAGATTGCCGCTCTCGCCGGCTTGTTCGTAACTTCACCCTTCGTGCTCTACCAGGTCTGGATGTTTATTTCTCCCGGCCTTTATCGCCGCGAGAAACGTTACGTTGTCCCCTTCATGGTTTCCACCATTTTGCTGTTTCTTTCCGGCGGCTATTTCGGCTACAAACTGGTTTACCCGGAGGCTCTGACGTTTCTGGTTCACCTCGGCCGGCAGTTTCAGCCGATGATCACGATCAGCGAATACACCAATTTATTTCTCAGCATTATTCTGGGCATGGGCTTGATCTTCGAGATGCCCATCCTCATCTTTTTTCTGGCTCTCATGGGCATCGTCAGCGCAGGGTTCATGTGGAAGAATTTCCGCTACGCCATTTTGGCGATTTTTATCGTCGCCGCCATCGTTACGCCCTCGCCCGATATTCTTAGCATGTGCATTTTTGCAGCTCCCATGGTCGGTTTGTACGCCGCCAGCATCGGCATCGCCTGGATGGTTCATCCCAAACAGCGCCGGGCGCGAAAAGAAAAACAGGTAACATAAGAAGGGTTAACACACCCCCTTAGCGTTTTGCGCACAGGTTCAACTTGCCAATCACACGCCAGAGCGTCTGTCTCGCGATTTTTTCACTCCTGCTCACATGTGCTGCGCCTTCCTGCAGCCGCAGCAAAGACGCCGTTCAGGTCAACGCACAATCGCCGCCGCCGGCTTCCTCCGATTATTCTTTAGCCAATCTTTCGCTTCCGGCCGATAAGGCTCCACCGCCCACTTTCAACGGCGAGCAAGCCATGCAATACGTGAAGGAAATCGTGGCTTTCGGACCCCGTCCGCTGGGCAGCGCCAATCACAGAAAAGTCGAGGATTTCATCCTCGCTCACTTGAAAGGCGGCGACGTCGAAAATGACGTCTTCACCGCCAACACTCCCGAAGGGAACCTTCCCGTCCACAACATCATCGCGAAATTTCCCGGCACGAGAGACGGCGTCATCGTCATCGCCAGCCACTACGACACGAACTATCCGCTGCGCAACACATCTTTCGTCGGCGCCAATGACGGCGGCTCTTCCAGCGGACTGCTTCTTCAATTCGCTAACCAATTTCGCGGAAAGAAACTTGACGGCTACAGCGTCTGGCTCGTCTGGGATGACGCCGAAGAGGCGATCAAACCCGATGGCTCTGGCGGCCTTCCCAGGGAGATGCCGTTTGAACAAGACAGCCTCTACGGGATCACTCACCTTCGGGACAAATGGCAGACTGACGGCAGTTTAAAAAAAATTAAAGCATTCCTTTTGGCGGATATGATTGGCGATGCTGATCTCAACGTTGAGCATGATGCGAACTCAACTCCTTGGCTCGAAGCGGTTGTCTATGAAGCGGCAACCCGTATGGGATATCAATCGCATTTCTTTGCCCGCACCATGGAGGTCGATGATGACCACATTCCATTCGTAAAACTCGGCGTTCCTGCCGCCGACTTCATCGACTTTGATTACGGCTATAACAACGTTTATTGGCACACCACGCAGGATACTGTCGACAAGCTCAGCCCGAAGAGTCTCGAAATCGTTGGCACGACCATGCTCGAGACCATTCGGATTTTGGGTGAGATGCAGTCGCTCCCGCCGAAATAGGCAATTTCTTTATCTGCCTGCTCACTGCGTCATCCCGAAGCCCCGCGCACTCACTTGCGGGGCGAGGGATCTCGCGCGAATATGAGCTTAATGCAACTCGCAACACCCTTCGTTTTGCTCTTTTCCCCGATTTCAGTTCTAATGCAACCGACATGCGAACGCTCAAGTCCTTGGGTCCCTCCCTGATTCTCTGCGCTACTTGTATTTTGTCCGCTGCTCAATCGCAACCCAATGACGCAAGTCGCATCATCCATATCGCCCTTCAACCATCACCTCTCCAAAGCAACCTCGAGCGTCTGACCGATGAGATCGGCGGCCGTGTCCCCGGCACGCCGGCTATGCAGAACGCCATCGAGTGGGGCGTCGAAGCATTCAAAGCCGCCGGTGCCGATAGCGTCCACACCGAG
>JASICF010000144.1 GCA_030044775.1 Candidatus Sulfotelmatobacter sp.
TACAAGTACCACCTGCTCCGACCAATTCATTCAGTTGCCTCGGCGCTCAAGTCTGTGCGCGTCTCGCTGCATTCGATACGGTCACCGTGCTGGAATAAATTTTTCGTAGTATAGCGGAATTTTTTCTGGCCATGAGACGTGCCTAGTGACAGAAAGAGAACCACCCTTTGATTTCTCAAAGGTTTCCCGGAACGCGATGCTAGAATTTTCGCGAAACCGCATACAAAAACGTGGGAGTTTGGGAGCGACAGCCGGCAATCGATTCGCCGGAGTGTTGTTGCACGTGGTTTCAGGCAAACTGTTGCGATTCCTTGACCGCTTCAGGAGAGGCGTATGGATTCTGGACCGCTGGTGCAGGTAAATAATCCAACCGTTCGCGAACTGCAGCCTGTAACCGCATACGCCACACGAGCAGCCGGTGCACAGATTTATCCTGAAGTTCTCTCTCACGAGTCGGCTCTGGGCGAATATGTCCGAATCTTGATGAAACGCAAGTGGACGATTCTAGCCTGCCTGATTGCCGTCTTCTCGGTGGTTGCACTCGCCAGCCTAAAAATGACGCCGGTATACGAGGCCAGCGGCAGTATTGAAATAAACAAGCCAGATTCCGGTCTGGTGAACTTCAACAATTCTCCGACCTTCAATGTCGATTACTACGATCCAACCGAACTGGACACGGAAGTGATGATTCTGCAGAGCGATCTTCTGGCTCTGCAAGTGGTGAAGGAACTGGCTCTTGATCGCCGCCCCGAGTTTGGCGGGAAAACGCAAGCGCCCGGTTCCTCGCTCGATCTGGCGCCGGATCCGTTGCAGCCGGACTCCGCGCGAACCTCCGGGCTCCTCGCCACTTTTCGCGGCAATCTGAAGGTCACACTCTCCCCGAATACGCACATCATCCGAGTGAGCTTCCGCAGTCCGGACAAGGAACTGACCGCCACGGTCGTCAATACCTTGATGAACACTTACACGGAGAACAACTTTAAATCCCGCTTCGACTCCACCATGCAGGCTTCGGACTGGCTTTCAAAACAACTGGTGGACCTGCAAATGAAGGTGGAGACTTCGCAGGAGAAGCTGGTGCGTTATCAGAAAGAGCATGAAATTCTTGGCATCGATGAGAAGCAGAACATCACGACGGAAAAACTCGACGAACTCAACAAGGAACTGACGACTGCGGAGTCGCAGCGGATCGAGAAGGAATCCGTCTACCGGCTGGTGGAGGCGGGAAACCCCGACGCCATTGCCTCCGCTGCCAGCGCCGACGGCACGGGAGAATCTGGAGGGCAAGCGGGATCTCTGCTGGAGAATCTCCGCGCGAAGGAAGCCGATTTGAAGATTCAGGCGGCGCAACTGAGCACGCAGTTTGGGCCGTCCTATCCGAAAGTGGCGCAACTCGACAATCAATTGAGGGAAGTGAACGTACAGATTCTGAGCGAAGCCCGGAAGGTTGCGGCGAAGATTCGCGGGCAATATATGGCGGCATTGCAGCGCGAAAACATGCTGCATGACGCACTCGAGAAGCAAAAACAGGAAGCCAACAATCTGAACGAAAGCTCGATTCAGTACAGCCTGCTGAAACGGGACCTCGACAGCAACCGGCAACTTTATGAAGGCCTCATGGAAAAAATGAAAGAGGCCGGAGTATCTGCAGGGCTGAAGTCGAATAACTTTCGGATTGTGGACGTGGCTCGCGTACCCACCGAGCCGGTGGAACCGAATGTTCCCCGCAATCTCGCGTTTGGGCTGATGCTTGGGCTCACGTCGGGTGTGGGCCTTGCCTTTCTGCTGGAAGGTTTGGACAACACCGTACGAACCACCGAGCAGGCGCAAATGATTTCCGGCCTGGCTCCTCTGGGAATGGTTCCGTTGGGGTCGAGAAGCGCGCGTGAAGGCGCAAACTCGAAGCGCCTGGTGATCGCCAGTTCGAAGGAAGCAGTCGAGCTGATTACTCAGGTCCGGCCGCAGTCGCAGATGGCAGAATCCTATCGCGCCCTGCGTACTTCGCTGTTGCTCTCAAATCTGGGCGCCCCCCCGAAGATGATTATGATCACCAGCGCGCTGCCGCAGGAGGGCAAGACGACAACAAGCATCAACTGCGCGGTTGTATTAGCGCAGAAGGGGGTTCGCGTCCTGCTTGTCGACGCCGACTTGCGCCGGCCAAGTATTCACAAGATCCTGGGCATGGGTCCGCGCAGCGGCCTGAGCAATGTTCTGACGGGAAGCGCGACGTTGCAGGAAGCAGTCACGAACTCCTCGGTTCTGCCGAACCTGTCCGTGTTGTCGGCGGGAACGCCGCCGCCTAATCCGGCCGAGCTACTGGCCTCCACGAATATGCGCGATGTATTGGAAGAACTGCGTGGACAGTACGATCATATCGTCATCGATACGCCGCCGGCGTTGTCCGTAACCGACGCCGTCGTATTGTCTCCGCGCGCGGATGCGATCATTCTCGTCATTCGTTCCGGCCATACCACGAAACAGGCGCTCCGCCGTTCTCGCGACATTCTGATGCAGGTGAATGCCAAGCTTTCGGGAGTCCTGCTCAATGCGGTCGATCTGACCTCGCCCGATTATCACTACTACTACGAGTACCAGGGCAAATACGCGGGCTACTATCGCGACGATGAAACTCGCGAGAGTGGCGAAGGTAACGGAGAAACGACCGCTGCAGCGAATCAGACCAGCGCCTAGGAAGACCGCGGCTCGCAGCGCGCAATCGTGATTTTGATCGGGAATGCAGATCGCACTCAATTCCGCTCCCCGGAAAGCCCTCGTCATTACGGTCGGCGTGATGCTGACAGTGTTGTACGTTGGCGTTGCGGCTAGGCTCTTTATCGCCTCCCTGTTTGCGGACCGAGCCGATCTTGCAAGCCTGCGGAGCGCCGTCCGCTTCGATCCGGGCAACGCTGCATATCACGATCACCTGGGCCGCTATTTTGCAATGGTTGCGCGGGAGCCTGAGCGCTCCATCGAGCCATTTCGCGCTGCCGTGCAAATCAACCCGCATGCAGCACGATACTGGTTCGATCTGGCCTCCGCTTACCAGGTACTGGGAGACGTTTCCAATCAAAGCTGGGCGCTGCAGCGCGCGGTTAAAACCGATCCAACCACGCCGGACGTCGCCTGGGAAGCAGCGAATCTTTATCTGGCGCAAGGCGCCGACGAAAAAGCCCTGCAGGAGTTTCGGGTGGTTCTGGAAAATGACCCCTCGCTGGCGGATTTCGCGATTCGATACTGCTGGCGCATTAGGCCGGATGCGGATGAACTGCTCCGAAATGTGGTTCCCTCAAAACCTGCAGCCCTCGTCGCTTTTCTTAATTTCCTGATTGAGAAAGAGCAAATCGGGGCAACCGAAAAGGTTTGGGCGGCTTTGGTCACCAGCCGGGAAGCTTTTGCGCTGGATCGTGTCTATCAGTATTTCAACTTCCTGATCGACCATAAGCAAGTCGATGAGGCGCGGCTGGTGTGGCAGCAAGCGGCGGCGCGTTTTGGATTGTCATCCTATTTGCCAAGCACGAACAATCTCATCGTCAATGGCGACTTCCACCTCGACGTTCTCAATGGCGGCTTCGACTGGCAATATCAGAAACTGCAGAGCGTTGCTCTTACCCTCGATCCCAGTGATTTTCATGGGGGACATCGTTCCCTGCTCATCGCTTTCGATGGTCCAGGTGTAACGGAAGCCGGAATTCGCCAGTACATCGCGGTTCAGCCCGGCACTACCTACGACTTCTCTGCTTACTACAAAAATGGGACGATTGAGGGCGCGGGCGGCCCACATTTCACGATCGAAGATGCTTACGCCAAAACCATCCTCTATGACAGCGATGAGTTGAAGGAGACGGGATTCTGGAAATCGGCTGCCGGTGAATTCACCACGGGCAACGATTGCCGGCTGCTCCTACTGCATATACGCCGGATTCCGGAAGGCAGCCCGATTCGTGGAAAGCTCTGGGTGGACGACTTTCGCCTCTGGGCCAAAGAGATGGTTGCCAAGGACCTGGGAGCCCAAGATAAAGATCGATAGCTGCATGAAGATCAACGCAATGGAGTTGACCAAGAAAGAACATCGGCAATCAGCAACCGTGGGCGATGCGCTGTTCTACGGCACGTTCGGATTGCTGCTGGCGGGTCCGCTTGCATTCGGCGCAGTTGAGCCATGGTCGATGTTTCTGATGGAGGCCGGTTCTGCCGCGCTGTTTGCCGTCTGGGTCGGAAAACAGGCGATGGAAGGCAACATGAAGATCAGGGGAAATGTGTTTTTCCTTCCGGTTGGAATGTTTGGCATTTTAATCGCCTCGCAGGTAATTTTTGGCATGACGGCATATGCTCACGCCACAATCTCTTCCGCCCTGCTGTATGTTTCTTACGGCCTGCTGTGCTTTCTTGCCTCGCAAACTCTCACCCGAGGTTCACAGGCGCGCCGGCTGGCATTGATTTTTTCGGTTTATGGCGGTGTTCTGGCGAGCTTTGCGCTGGTTCAGGGCATATCTTCGAATGGCAAACTCTACTGGCTGCGGCAACCACGCCTGGGCGGAT